>JAUQXD010000902.1 GCA_030834835.1 Thermoflexales bacterium
GAAGACTGTCTTGGCTCCGGCTTCGATCTCCTGCGCAACCTGCTCAGCCGTCGCTGTGCCAGCATAGAGCTTGGCCACGGCGTCATTGATGATGCCACCCATTGCCGATGGCATGTACTGATCGTAGTAGAGCTGGAAGTATTTTGCCGCTGCGAAGCCCTTCTGGACAGCGATCATGTTGGGATCGGTCAGACCGACTTCACCACCCTTGACGACCGGGATACCCCCGTTGCTGGCAGCAACGCGCTCCTGCTGTTTCGCAGCAGTCAGATATTTGACGAAGTCTACGGCTTCCGGCGAGGCATTCTTGCCGATGGCAAAGCCATTGCCGCCGCCCATGGCGTCCGTCAAGGCACCCGCGCCGCCCTCGACCGCCGGGAAGGTAAACATGCCCAGATTGGCCACACCCTTCTGATCGGCCGATTGGCCTTTTGAAGAGCCAGGGGCCCACTGGCCGGAGAGTTCCATGGCGGCCTTGCCGTTGCCGAAGGCGCCCTGCATGTCATCATGTGACGCGCCCAGGAAACCGTCCTGGAAGGGCTTCAGGTCAATCAATTCCTGGAGTTTCTTGCCGGCTTCGACAAAGCAGGGATCCGCAAAAGAGCCTGTGCGGCCGGCGGCCGCCATGAACCCCTTCTCTCCGCAGATGCGAGTGGCGAGATAGGCCCAGATGTGCATGCCGGTCCAGGTGTCCTTCTGGCCCAGCGAGATGGGGGTGATGCCGGCGGCCTTGAGAGCCTTGACCGCATCCAACAGTTCGGTCCAGGTGGTGGGCGGGTTGGCAATCTTGGCCTTCGCAAACAAGTCCTTGTTGTACCACCAGCTGACCATGCCCATGTCCCACGGCACGCCGTAGTTCTTGCCATCCAGGGCAAAGACCGCCAGCGCACCGGGTGCAAAGGTGTTGCGCCAGGCGCCGCCGTCGGCATCGAGCTCCGCAGTGATGTCTTTGAGCATACCGGCAGAGATCTGATCATTCATCGTACCGCCACCCCAACTCTGGAAGATATCCGGAGGCGTGCCGCCCTGCATGACGGTGGTCAACTTGGTCTTGAAGGCCTCGTTTTCCAGGATCGTAATATTCACGGTAACATTGGGATGTGTGGCCATATATTCATTGGCCATATCCTGCCAGAGCGTCTTGCCCGGGTCCACGGTGGTAATATGCCACCATTCGACGGTCACCTTCTCGGCTGCGGGCGCAGTTGTCGGTTGGGCTGGCGCGGCCGGTTGAGCCGGCGCCTGGGTCGGAGCGGGTGCGGCGGCCGGTGCGCAGGCCGACATCAACATGGTAGCCACGACGAGCACAGTCAAAATACTATACAAACGGCGGGTAGTCATTGTCGCTTCTCCTTCTTAGAAATGTTGAAGACTCGATGGGTTTGGACAGACAATCAGACGATGGGCGGTGAATTAGGTATAATGGGGGTGCTGATGGGCCTCCTTTGATTTCTCGAACGGTGTGCCCTGGGCGAAGGTCGGCGCGATCGTGACGGGTCAGCCGGCCTTCTTTGTTAGCGCACGCGATGAGGCACGTACCACTAATTTCGTCGGCAGCTCACTGCGTGTCAAAGGCAGCCGGGGTTCCTTAATCAACGCCAACAACCGGCGCGTGGCTTCGCGCCCCATGTCTGCCAGTGGTTGCTCGATGGTGGTCAACTGCGGGCTGACGTGTTCCGCCTGCGGAATGTTGTCAAACCCGACAATCGACATATCTTCGGGAATGCGCAAACCCCGATCGCGCACGGCCTCCATCACGCCGAACGCCATGACATCGTTCGAGGCAAAAATCGCGGTCGGGGGTTCAGGTAAAGCCAGCAAGATTTGAGCCGCCGCAAATCCGCTGGGCTGCCAGTAATCACCTTCCTGAACGAGCGTTGGATCGATCGGCAGGCCGCCGTCCCGCAGCGCCGCCTGATAGCCCTCCAGCCGGTCGCGGGAACACCCCAGATCCATCGTGCCCGTGATAAACCCGATGCGCCGATGCCCCAACTCGATCAGGTATTTTGTCGCATCGTAACCGCCCTGCCAGTTGGCCGCGCCGACCGCCGATTCGACTTCGCTGATGCCCTGATGATCGATGAGGACATAGGGAAAGTGGCGTTGGCGCAGCGAAGTAAGATACTCGGCCGGATCGCGCGGCAGAACCAGCAGCAGGCCATCCGCCAAACCTTGCGTCAGCGACGAGACGTAGATGGATTCCTTGGTTCGGCGGCGATGTGTCGTGTACAGCATGAGATCGTATTGCGCGGTCGATAGTTCCTCGTCAATCCCGCGGATGATCTCGCCGATATAACCGGTGCCCAGATCGGGCACCAGCAGACCCACCACGTGCGATCGTCCGCCGGCCAGCGTGCGCGCCTGCTGATTCACCGTGTAGCCCAGACGGGTGACGGAGCGAATCACACGGTCGCGAGTGTCAGGTTTGACGTGGGGATCGTTATTGAGGACGCGCGAGACGGTGGCATATGAGACGCCAGCCGCTTGCGCCACATCGATGATGGTGACATTACCTGAGGACCGGCTGGTACGTGCCACGTTTCCTCACTTCAAGATGGAGAGTTCGGAGAATACAAACGCAAGTTGCGGAAAATTCATGAAAACGTTTACACAAGTTCTCAAAAATAAAATGGCGACTTGCGCATCCCTTCGCCATCCAGTTGAGCGGGATATATGGTCGTGTAAACGCTTGCATGCTTTATATCATGACTCGCAAGCAGTGTCAAGACCCAAAAAATCGTGAAAGCGCTCACATGGATTTGCGAGTCTGTAAACACGAACGGTCGCTTGAGCCACCATTTCAGAGGGTGCTCAAGCGACCGTTGATACTGCTATCGATATTTGGTTCTTATGCGCGCGTTACATCTCTGCGAAGGGTTTCCGATTAGGCCCAATATACGACTCTGGATCTTCCTCAAACGTAAACTTGCAGCCCGGCGCGCAGAAGTAGTACGTTTCGTCCTTGTACTCTGTCTTGAACTTCGCCGTCTTTTCATCCACTTCCATGCCACACACCGGATCGATTGCCATCATAGTCCTCCCGAGATTGAGATTAGTCAATCAGTCAATTGGTAATTAGTCGATCAGTTGCCAATCACCAATGAACCGGTTACCAGTTGCCGATTACCGACCTTCAACCCCCGCAGCCGCAGTGAATTGCTCACTACGAAGACGCTGCTGAAGGCCATGGCGCCCGCCGCCATCATCGGCACCAGCGCACCCAGCGCCGCCACCGGAATCAGCACCACATTGTAGAAGAACGCCCAGAACAGATTCTGCTTGATGGTGCGGAGTGTGCCACGACTCAGCATGATGGCTTTGGGCAGCCCGCGCAGATCACCTGACATCAACGTAACGTCGGCGGCCTCGATCGCGATGTCGGTGCCGGTGCCGATCGCGATGCCGACGTCCGCCTGTGCCAGGGCGGGCGCATCGTTGATGCCATCGCCCACCATCGCCACGATCTTGCCTTCTGATTGCAGCTGCTTCACGTTGGCGGCCTTGTCGCCGGGCAGCACCTCAGCCAACACCCGATCGACCCCCACCTGCTTCGCAATCGCTTCCGCCGTCTGTCGATTGTCGCCGGTGATCATGACCACTTCGATGCCCTGTGCGTGTAGCGCGGCGATGGCGTCCTTCGAGCCGGCTTTGACGGTGTCGGCCACCGCGATGACACCTGCCGCCTGACCGTCCACCGCCAGCACCATGGCCGTTTTCGCCTCGTTTTGCAGGCGCTCAACCGCAGGCGTCAGGCCGTTCAAGTTTATCTGTTCGTCATTCATCAGAAGCAGATTGCCCAATAAGACACGCCGCCCATCGACTACGGCGGACACCCCGCGCCCCGTAATCGATCGAAACCCTTCCGGCTCCGCCAGCGATTGGCCCTGCGCCGCTTCGACGATCGCCGCGGCCAGCGGGTGCTCACTCACCTTCTCGATCGATCCTGCCAATCTGAGCAGTTGGTCATTAGTCATTGCTAATGGGTCACCCGCACTGCCAGACAGTGGAGCAGTGTTGAGCACCACATCTGTCACAGTGGGTTTGCCTTCGGTAATCGTGCCCGTCTTATCAAGGACCACCACCTTAACGTTGCCTAACCGTTCCAGCGCGGTGCTGCTCTTGAACAGCACACCATGCTCCGCGCCTTTGCCGGTGCCAACCATGACGGCTGTAGGAGTAGCCAGGCCCATCGCGCACGGGCAAGCGATGACGAGCACGGCCACGGCGGCCAACATCGCCAGCGTGAAGCCGCCTTCGGGATTCAACACCATGTGCCCGATGAACGTCAACGCCGCAATGATGATCACTGCCGGCACGAACCACGCCGAGACTTGATCGGCCAGCTTTTGAATCGGCGCTTTGGAGCCTTGCGCCTGCTCGACCAGTTTCACAATCTGAGCCAGCACCGTGTTCTTACCGATTTGCGTCGCCTCAAATTTCAGCAGCCCCTGCTTGTTGATCGTCGCGCCGACAACCTTATCACCCGCTTGCTTCTCAACCGGCAGACTCTCGCCCGTGATCATCGACTCATCCACATTCGATCGGCCCTCAACGACCACGCCATCCACCGGAATCTTCTCGCCCGGCCTGACGATCACGGTATCACCCACCCGCACATCGTCGATGTCGATCTCGAGTTCAATGCCGTCGCGCACGATGCGGGCCGTCGTGGCGCGCAGGCCCATCAATTTCTTCAGCGCCTCGCTGGTGCGGCCTTTGGCCTTGGCCTCAAGATATTTGCCCAGCACGATCAGCGTGATGATCACCGCCGCCGTCTCGAAGTACAAATGCGCGCCATACAGACCCAGCAGCGGGCCGAAGCTGTAGAAGTAGGCGACACTGGAGCCCATCACCACCAGCACATCCATGTTGGCGGCGCGATTCTTCAGTGCCTTCCACGCGCCGATGTAGAAATCCTTGCCGACGTAAAACTGGACTGGCGTCGCCAGCGCGGCGAACACCCACCAGCTGCCCGGCCACATGTAAAACCGATCGAGAATCGCCGGCAAGGGCAGCATGCTGTCCATCGCCACATCTTTTAGCATCGACAAGACGAACAACGGCAGCGTGAACGCGATGCCCACGATCAACCGCCGTCGCTGATGGCGGAACTCGGCCTCGCGTGCGATGGCTTCGGCGTCTTCGCTCGACGCGCCCTCGCCGGCAATGGCCCTGAAACCCGCCGCCTCAACGGCCCGGCGCAGATCGCCCTGCCCGACCATCGTGGGCAAGTACTGCACGTGGGCTTTATTGGTTACACTGGACACGCTCGCCGCCAGAATGCCGTCGATCTTCTGCAGCACCTTTTCCAGCGTGCGCGCGTCGGTTTCGTCGTGCAGCCCTTGCAGCGGCAGATCGACATCGGCGGTCGCCACGCCATAGCCGATGTCGCCAATCCGCGCGACGATCTGATCCTGCGACAGCACGGCCGGATCATAAGTCCACGTGCCGCGCTCACTGGCCAGATTTACGTTTGCCTGCTCAATCCCCGGCATTTTGGCCGTCACGCGCTCGATGGTCGCCACACAGTTGGCGCACGTCATGCCGGTGATAGGCACAATCAGTTGTTTGGTAGTCATAGTAGTCGATGTCTTCCGTGAAGCATATCGCGTGGTGCGTGTTTCGTGGCGGACCTCAGCCACGAGCACGGCACACGCCGCACCGTTCATTGATCAGTGCTAGATCTTCTGCGCCATCTCAAACACGTCCACGATTTCGCCCAGCACGCGCTCGCGTGCTTGCTGGTTGTCGCCGCGCACCGCTTCGATGACGCAGGTGTTGAGGTGGTTTTCCAGGATCAGGTCGTTGACTTTGTTCAGCGCCGCCTGCACGGCCTGAATCTGTTTGATGACGTCGATGCAGTAGGCATCCTCGGTCACCATCCGCTCAATGCCGGCGACGTGGCCGGCAATGCTCTTCAGACGCTTGATCACGATTGTTTGATGCTCACTGTTCATGACTTGTCCCCCTCCCCCCGGGTGGGGGATGTTGTAATCAAGTTATACCAGCCCGATCGGGTTCCGTCAAGCCTGTCAAATGTCACACCGCTTACCGGTGGTATAATCGATGTGGCAGTGAGATTGTGCCCAAAGGAACACCCGTGGCCGGCCCTGATGACCTGAAGAAAATCCTCGCGCAAGCGACCACTATCGCCCAACTGGGCGTGTCCCCATCCCTGGCGATCGATCTCATCTATCGTATCCTGTTCACCGAAGGCGATGTCAGCGTCGGCCGCATCGTCGAAGTGACGCGCCTGTATCCGCAGATCGTCGACGGCCTGATGGCCGACCTGCAGCACGATCACCTGGTGGAAGTGGTGAAAGCCGGCGCCCTGCGGGTCAGCTATACCTATCGGCTGACCGACGAAGGCGCCAGTCGCGCCCGGGATGCGATAGCGCGTACCCAGTACGTCGGCCCGTTTCCAGTCGACATTGAGGCGTACCGCAAAGCCATTGTCGCTCAGACCAACGACCGGCATCGAATTAGCCCGGCCGAAGTTAAACAGGCTTTGGCGCACCTCACCTTGCCCGAACAATTCCACCGCCGCATCGGCCCGGCCATCAATTCCGGCTCATCGCTCTTCCTGTACGGCCCGCCCGGCAATGGCAAGACGACGGTCGCGCAGGCCATTGCCAGATTGCTGGGCGGCAGCGATCCGATCTGGCTGCCGCACGCCATCACGATCGGTGGCCAGATCATTCAAGTGGTTGACCCGATGGTGCATGTGCCGTTTCGCGGCGCGGGGGAAAGTGAGAGCACCGGCAAAACCAGTTTCATCGGCGTGGATAAACGATGGGGGTTGTTCCAGCGGCCCGGCGTGATGGTGGGCGGAGAGCTTACGCTGGAAGCACTGGAACTGCGCTTTGAGCCGGTGACCAAAATCTATGAGGCCCCGCTGCAACTCAAAGCCAATGGCGGCATGTTCCTCATCGACGATTTTGGCCGGCAGACCATCAGTCCGCAGCAGTTGCTCAATCGCTGGATTGTGCCGCTGGAGACACGCATCGATTTTCTAAGGCTGTATTCCGGGCAGACGCTGGAGATTCCGTTCCGTCAGTTGATCGTCTTCGCCACCAATCTCGATCCCGCTTCCCTGGTGGACGCCGCGTTTCTGCGCCGCATTCAGATGAAGGTGGAACTGGGCGCGCCGGACGAGAAGATGTTCTATCAGATCATGGCACAGATGTGCCAGCATTACAAAATTCCACTGGACAAGGCCGGCTTCGTGCATTTGCTGCAAAAGTGGTATCGCGACGCTAAACGGCCCATGCAGTCCGTGCACCCGCGCGATCTTCTCAAGACCATCCTCGCCATTGCCGACTACGCGGGCATTACCCCCGAAATGACGCCGGACCTCATCGACGAAGCGTGCAGCTGTTACTTCGTCGACAGCGTCGCACCGATCTAGGCCGACGGATAGAGTTGCTGCAAATACCGCAGCGCCACCGGCTCAACCTGATCCGCTCCCGGCGGCCAACGATCTTCCAGATTCTCTGTGCCGATCAACGCTTCAACCGCCGCGCGTGTGACTTGATCGTATTCACCCGTGATTGCGCCCCGATAGTGCCCGCTGCGCTGCGCGATCCGCTGCAACTCGCGGGTCAGCGCCGCATCGATCGGGATCAGCGTGGCCGGATCGGGCTTTGCGAAATAGAGATGATGCAGTTCAAGCAAGTGCTGCAACCGCTCGATCGGCCTCGGATCATCATCGACTCGCAAATCGAGATAGCGATCATTGAAGCCCGCGTAGCCGCCGCGTTCACGCACCACCAGCACCGCCGCGCTTTGCTGCCCGCGTCGATCACCGCCGGCCGCCTGCCCGGCCGCGAGGGCCGCCACCAACCGATCGGCCAGTTCACCCGACGCCGCTTCATACCCCCGCGCCATGGCTTTCACTGTTTCTTCACCGACGAGAATATTGCCCTGGACGGCGTATCCGTTCCCGATCAGGCCGCCCGCCCACGCATGACAGTCTTTGCCTGTGAACGTCGCCGCCCCGCCCGATTGATCGATCACGCCCACCTGTCGATGCTCGCGGTCGTCGTCGGCAGCCAACAATCGATCGAGCGTTTCCTGCGCGCTCAAGCCGGCCGATAACAACGCCAATCCTTGCGGCCCGAATGATGTGTTGGCATACGATTGCGTCGCAATCGCGCCCGCATTGGCCCGCGCCCATGGCACCACCGCGCCCACCGCCAGAAACTTGCTCTGGGTCGCTACGCCCCACTCTTTGGCCGTTGCGTCATGAGCCACAATCGAATACGTCATGGTTCGCTCCGATCAAGCGTTTGCATCAAGGCCAGCGTCAGCATAAACACGAAGGACAAATCCACCACAAAATAAGCCGCATCGACGAGACCGTGGGCGAGAAAGTCGATCATGGAAGCCATCAGGCCAATGATCAATGACCAATGTTCAATTTTCAATGTTCGTGCACGCCGCAACGCCGCGAATGCTGTACGCCAAAAAGCGAGCTGCATAACAGCGAATGCTGCTAGTCCCAACAAGCCCAGACGCGCAGCAAAAACCAGCACCATGTTATTCGGATGCGACAATGACGGTTCCAGCCACGCTTCAGGCCGCAGATACCGGCCGCGATACGCATACAGGAAATTATCCGGCCCCACGCCCAGCCACGGTTTGTCGCCGATCAAATCGAGCGCGCTCTTCCACAGCGCCAGGCGAAAGAACGACGTGCCTCCCTCACCATTGAATAGGGCTTGAATTCTAGGCGAATTCAGCACTGGAATCGCGGCCGCACCCGCAAGGATCAACGCCCCGATCGCCGCCCACAGCCAACGCCCGCCTGCCAGCAGGCCGATTGCCAGAATCGAAGCGGGCACGCCCATCAACAGCGCGCCGCGCGATTGACTCAACACGATCGCGGCGGCGATGGGGATCAGCGCCAGCGCATACCAGCGTCGTCGCCGCAAACCGCGCCCCAAAGCGGCCACAGCCAACCCGATCGGCAATACGCGGCCCAAAAACAAGCCAACGTTATTGGGCGAACCATACACGCTGCGCAAGCGCATCGTGCCTTCTTCAGCCGTGATGAGATTAAGCCCGAATGTATACTGCACCAACCCGATCACAGCGACGAGCACGCCCGCGATGATCAACGCATCCACGACGCGCCAGATCGCCTTGTCGTCCAATTTTGCCGCGCGGATCAGCGCATAGTAAATCACCGGCTCAAGGATAATCACTCGCAGTTCGCGCAGCGCAAACACTTTGTAGTCGGCGAGCAACGTGGACGCGATGGAAACAAGCAGGAAGGCGAGGACGGACCAGTCCAATAGCGTAATCCGTAATGCGTAATGCGCAATGTGTAACGAACGCGCTTGTCTCACGGACCACGCACCACGCACTACGAACGCGATAACACACATGAGGAGCACCCACTCACTCATCGAAAAGGCGGATTCAAACAGTTGGCGCGGCAGCATGAAGAACGGCGCGAACAAGGCCACTAACGCTAAGCCTAAATCGAGCCGCAAGATGACCAGCACCAGCAGCACCAGCCCGCTGATGATCGTCAGGATCAACCACGGCGACACATAGAAGATCGTCGCGGCGGCCAATGTCGCCAGGATGTTGGCCGTGTCCCCGGCCCGTCGATACGCCGCCGCGATGTCCACGCCCCACGTCAGCCACGCCGAGCCGTACACGATCAGCGCCGTGATCACCGTCAACGCGATCTGCTTGCCGCTGCTCAAGCGCGCATACGCCGCCGAGATCACGCCGCCTACT
>JAUQXD010000903.1 GCA_030834835.1 Thermoflexales bacterium
GGCGTGCCGCATGGCGTTGACCATACGCTCGCGCAATTCCAGCGGCAGCGCGTTCAAATCGGCAAAGGCGCGTTTGGCCGCGGCCACGGCGCTATCGACATCGGGAAAGACGCCGTCTGACAGGCCGCCGGGGCCGATCGGGTTGGCGGCGGATCGATCGGGTCTGGCGGCCGGCGTTTTGCCTGATCGGACTTCGGCCATCACCTGCTGCACAATTTGATTGATGCGGGTATCGTCTAGCATAGGACGGATCAGGCGTTAGCCACTAACATGGGTAAGGCGATGGAGAACGTGGAGCCCTGGCCGACGACGCTGGTTACCCACACGCGGCCGCCATGCTGCTCGACGATCGATTTGACAATGGCAAGACCCAGGCCGGTGCCACGCTCCTGGTTGTTGGAGTTGGGCACACGATAGAAGCGCTCGAAGACCCGCGCCTGCGCTTCGGGCGGGATGCCTGGCCCGGTGTCGCGCACATCCAGCCGCGCCTGATCGTCCTGTGTCCAGACTGCCAGCGTCACCGTGCCGCCGTCGGGCGTGTATTTGATGGCGTTGCTTAGCAGATTGCTGATGACCTGATACAGGCGTTGCGCGTCGCCGTGCACCTGTACGATGGGACGGACGAGATCGAAGTTCAGTTGATGCTGGCGCGACTGCGCCTGCAGGGCCAACTCGGTGACGACGATCTGCGCGATCTCGCCCAGATCACAATCGGTGGGTTTGAGACCGACGCGTTGTTCGATGCGCTCCAGATCGAGCAAATCCGAGATCAACGCTTCGATCCGGCGGACGCCCAGGATGCTGAGGTCATAGGCTTCCTGCTGCACTTCGTTCCAGGCGGGCGTGGCTTTGCCCAGCAGATCGAGCGCGCCCAGCGTCAGATTGACGGGGTTGCGCAGATCGTGTGAGGCGGTCAGGATCATATCGCTCTTCAGCCGTTCCATTTCTTTGAAGCGCGTGATGTCCTGCATGACGGCAACCCAGCCCGACAGCACGCCGTTGGGATCGACGATGGGCGATAGATTGCAGAATAGCACGGCATTGCTGGGCAGAGTGACTTCAAAACCCAGCGGCTGCGGCTGTTCGGCTTTGAGTGCAGTCTCGATGGCGGTACTGAGCGCGGCATTGCCGGTGACTTCGCTGAGCAGCTGACCCTGGGCGCGTTTAGCGTTGATGGTAAAGGCGCGTTCGGCCGCCGGGTTGGCCAGTTGAATGCGTCCCGCCGCGTCCAGGCCGATGATGGCGTCGCCGCTGCTGGAGAGAATGGCCTTCATTTGCTGCTGTTCCGCCCGGACACGGACGAACAATCGGGCGTTGGAGACACCCAGCGCCAGTTGGCCGGTAATGATATGCAGCGTGTCCAACTCGCCCGTCTCAAATTGCTTGCCCAACGGCGCGATCGCTTGCAGCACGCCCACGACGTCGTCATCGGCCATGAGCGGGACGCAGACCAGCGCGCCGAGTTTGCGCTCGGCCAGCCACGTCACGACATCTTTGCTCCAGGCAAAGGCGGCCATGTTTTGCAGCAACACAGTCTGGCGCACGGTAACGCAGTGCGCGGCCACGCGCTGCAAACCCGATCCGTCTTCCTCCAACGCCAGGGCGTGACTGGCGGTTGCGATGAGCTCGGTACTCCCCGGCTCTTTCAGATAGATCTTGCCGGCGCTCAGGCGCAGGGCGGCCACGGTGCGACTGAGCGTTTCGGCGCTCATCTTGGTGAGGTGATGACCCGCATTGATGACGGCCGTGCCTACGCTGCTGACTGCGGCGGCGCGGTCGTTGATGAGTTCCAGCAAATTCATGATCTGCTGGTTGCGCTCGAACAGCTGCGCGTGCGCGACGGCGGTGGCGGCGTGCGGCGTAATCAGTTGCAGCAGCGCCACGTCTTTGTTGCTGAATTCGCGCCCGTCATCATAGACCACTTGCAAAATGCCCAGCGCGTGCTGGCTGTAGGTAAGCGGAATACCGACCGCGCTGGTGGCGTGGCACAGGCTGGAATCCGGATCGATCTGCGCGAAGGCCGGTGAGCGTTCTTCCCAGGCCGAGTAGTTGTCCACTACCAGCGTGCGGCCGGTAATGGCGACCCGGCCCGCGAGATCTTCGCCGGGCTGTAGCGTAATCCCCAGATAATTGCCGGGGATGTTGTGACCGGTGATCAGTTGCAGCGCGCCGGTGTTGCGGTCGATGAGGTACACCAGGCTGGCCGACGCGCGGATCAGTTCGACGGCGCGCTCGGCCACCGTCGCCAGCACTTCGCGTACGTTCAACGAAGCCGTGATGTCGAGCGAAATCTCGCGGATGGTTTCGATCTCGATGTGTGTCAGTTCACCCGTAGGCGCGCCGCGATGGGGCTGCGCGCCGGCAGCCGGCGCGGCCCGGATCCGATCGATGGACGATCGGAGGCGGCGGCGATCCACTTCGCTCATCGTATTAAACCTTACGGTACTGGACGTCCCCATTGACTTCCCACGTATCGACGATCGCCATGATGACGGCGTCGCACGGTCGCTGGTCGGTGACTTTGGTCTGGCGGGCGGAGCTGCCGCTGGCGTACATGACTACCACACCCACGCCCGCGCCGACCGCATCCACGGCCACCACGTAGTTGGCGCTCTCTTTTCCGTCGACGCTGATTTGACGCACGACCAGAAACTTCAGGCCTTCCATTTTCTCGTCTTTGCGGGTGGCGACCAGTGAGCCGACGACTTTGCCGAGCAGCATGTGAACCTCCAATGACAAATGACAAATGACCTAATGACAAACGAACCGCACTAGCAAGTGTGATTGTTTGTCATTGGTCATTGTTAATTTGTCATTCCTTCGTGGCTTGTTCGGCGCGGCCCAGGGGCAGCACGGCATCGACGTTGACGTGCGGGCGCGGGATCACGTGGACGGCCACGACTTCGCCGACCTTCTCAGCGCCGCGGACGCCGGCTTCAACCGCCGCCTTGACGGCGGCGACGTCGCCGCGCACGACGGCGGTCACATAGCCGCCGCCGGTCTTCTCGTAACTGACGAGCTCGACTTTGGCCGCTTTGACCATCGCGTCGCTGGCTTCCACCATCGCCGCAAAACTCTTGCATTCGATCATGCCCAACGCTTCTGCCATGACTCTCTCCTTATTCTTTTCGCCCGAAGGCGTCTTTGCCGCTGATACCTTCGATGGCGTCGACGGCGGCCTGATAGCCGGCCATGATGTCGCGTTCTTCGCCGCCCAGGTAGACGCGCCCGAATGAACCGAAGGCGCGCACTTCCAGAATGTTGATGGCCGCGCGCTTCTCGGCTTCATTGGCCGCGATGGCGGCATAGGCGGCGGGTTCAACTTCCAGCACGTACAGCGTGTGCCCGGCCAGCAGCAAGTGGCCATGCCGCATCCGGTTGATCAACTGGGTGTGATGCGGATCAACATTGCGGATGATCTGGCTGGATAAAATGCGGGGCTTCCAGCGGTCTTCTTCGCGCAGGTTCAATTCACGCAAAATCGACGCCCCGGCGGCGCGCACTTCGGCCTGCGATTCCGAGTGGACCTCCAGCAGGCCGTACAGGCGCTCGATGATCTGCATGCCCGGCTTGACGCGCGTGGCCTTCACGGCGATGTCGGTGATGCGATTGATCTCGATGCCAGGGGAAATTTCGATCCAGAGTGAAGCATCGCCGGGCAGAGGCAGAAAGCCCTGTGCCACCGTGCCCAGAAATGCGGCGTGCTGCGGTTGCAAACTGTCGAGGAAGACATACGAGCGTAGGTCAGCCAACGGATGATCTCCTGGTGTGGATTTAGGCTCGCCGCCGATCGGGATCGAGTTCGTCGCGCAGCGGGTCGGTCGCAGATGTAGTCGATTTGAGCACGCGGCGCGGCTGAGTGGGATCGGGCCGCGTCACCGGGCCGAGCAGCGGCAGCAGCCGGTTGATGACTTCGGCATCCAGCTCACAGTAGGCGCATACGTCGCACTGCCAGGCCGGCATGTTTTGAACGACGACAAACTCGCTGGCGTGCCAGTTGGCATAGGGAATATGCTTCTTGTGCAAGTGACCAGCGTGACAGTGTTGACAGGTTTGCATGCGTTATCGACCTTGATCGATGTGCGGATAATTGATCATTGAGCATCGGTCATTGATCATTGGTTGGCTTCCTGCATGATCTTAACGCTGGCGCTGGCGCCGATGCGCGTCGCACCCGCTTCGATCATCTTCACGACGTCGGCGTAGGTCTTGATGCCACCCGCCGCCTTGACGCCCATCTCCGGCCCGACCGCCCAGCGCATCAAGGCCACGTCGTGCACGGTCGCGCCGCCGGAGGCAAAACCGGTGGAGGTCTTGACGTATTCGGCCCCGGCTTCTTTGGCGAGTTTGCAGGCGATGACTTTTTCCTCGTCGTTCAGCAAGGCGGCTTCGATGATGACTTTGGTGATCGCGCCGCCGGTCTGCGCCGTGCGCACCACGGTGGCGATATCACGCGCCACGAGGGCGTAGTCTTTGCTCTTCATCGCGCCGATGTTGATGACCATATCGATTTCGGTTGCGCCGTCGTCGATGGCTTGCTGCGTTTCGTACGCTTTCACTTCGGGCTGGGTCGCGCCCAGCGGGAAGCCGACGACCGTGGCAATTTTAACCGGCGCATCTTTGAGCAGCTGCGCGCACAACTTAACTTTGCTGGGGTTGACGCACACGGCCGCGAAGTTGAACTTGCGCGCTTCGTAGCATAACTGCGCAATCTGCGCATCGGTGGCTTCCGGCTTGAGCAAAGTGTGATCGATGTAGCCGGCCAGTTCGGCGTCGTCGGGCGCATCGCCCACGCTGGCAGTGATGCGCGTCGCGCCCGCATCGACGACGCGGCGCACGTGATCGATCGAATCGCGACCGGTGGGGGCCGGGGTCTCGAGCGGCTTGGCCGTGGCCGCCGGATCGTTCAAAGCAATCAACACCTGTTTGGTGATGACTTCGACCAGTTGTTCAAGTTGAGCGTTATCAATGGACATGGTTATTTCATGAACCGTCGTTCGATGGCGATGATTTTATCGACGCGTTTGGCATGCCGTCCGCCACCAAACGGCGTGTCCAGCCAGGTCTTGACGATTTGTTTAGCGAGCGCCGGGCCGATCAGCCCCGCACCCAGCGTCAACACATTGGCG
>JAUQXD010000904.1 GCA_030834835.1 Thermoflexales bacterium
TCTAGACCAGTTTCTGCTTCAACCACGCAAACGCCACGGCCTGCATGTCCAGATCGAATTTGTGCGGGCCGGGGTAAAACTGGCCCACATAATTTTCCGGTTTGCCCACGCTGGCGTAATGCGCCGCCAGGCGCGCATCGGCCGCCCGCATCCCCGCTTCCGTGAAGAGATCGTCTTCCAGATCGTACTGAACCAGCAGCGGCGAGGGCGCACGGCACGCGGCCAGATCGGGCCAGTCGCCATAGCGCGCCCAGCCAAACGGCCACAACATCCACGTGTGCGACAGGTTGTGATCGAGCAAGCCTTCATACGTCGTCATCAAACCGATGATGACCGTGGCCGCGATGCGATCGTGTGTGGCCGTCAACAGCGCCGCGCGATTGCCCCCGCCCGACAGGCCGATACAACCCACTCGATCGGCGCACACGTCCGATCGAGATAACAGATAATTCAGCGCGATGCGATCTTCATAGGCCACTACTCCAGCCAAATTGGTGCCCAACGCATTGCAATACTTCGCCACACGATGTTCGTGCAGCGCCGCAATCGTGTTGTAGTGTTCGATCTCCGGCGAAGCGTCCGTGAACGGCGACGGTTCGATCGCGTGATCGCCGATCGCGTCAATCATCGTGTCCAGTGGAAATCGCCGACTGCCCCACAGGAAAGCATCGTGCGCTATGACCACGAAACCCTCACGCGCCAACGCCGCCACGAATGATCGGCCACCGTATTCGATAGCGCGCAGCGCGCTCATGCCCGGCATGACGCCGTCTGGCCCGTCGGCGATTTTCTCTTTGCCGTAGAATTTGTAGTCGCTATGATCGTGTAGCGCCACGACACCGGGCAGCGGCCCGGTAGCCCGCGCGGGTTTGATCACGAAGGCGTGCGTGCGCGGGCCAAAACCCACCGACCACGAAATCTCTTCGCCGATCAGATCGTCATCTTGCCAGCGCTGCTCGATCTGTGCGGCCAATGGATTTTCGGCGGCGTGGCAGAAGCCCAGCACCTCGCGCACGCGCGCTTGCGTGGCCGGGCCGGGCGCGGCCAGCGGATACAAGGGCTGCTGGCGGTTGGCCGCCTCGACCCAATCGCTGTACACGCCCAGATGGTGATAGTGTTGTGACATGCTGCCCTCCGAAAAATCAGCGCTGACAAAACATCACGCGGCGATCGAGTACGCTTCGATCGCCGCGTAGGCCTGGTCAGCATCCTTGCTCAGAAACTTGCCGCACTGTGTCATTCCGAACGCAGTGAGGAATCTCTCGCGCGGCAGGCGACATGGCTGGCTAGACCAGAGATCCCTCGTCGCAATCCTTCGGCTCCGCTCAGGATCGCTCCTCGGGATGACACTTGCCTGGCTGAGTTTCTGCCCTCACGCAATCTTGCGCGCCTCCATGTAGAAGCGCTTCTCACGGGCCTCGCCCATCGAGAAGGTTTTGCGCGGCAGCGCCCCATCCAGGATGACGGTCTTGAACAGATCGCCCTTAGCCATGCCGGGCAGATAGAGACCCACGTTGCCGGGCTGCCTGCCCAATCGCACGGTGACATCCGCGCCGTGAACGTAATCGATCTTCTCCGCGCCGCCCGCTTTGAGGAAGCGATCGAGAAAAGTCTGAATGGTGCCGACGGACAGATTGGAAGCGGCATGGGCGATTTCGATTACGCCGCAGCCCTGTTCGCCATTGACGAGACCAATCAACTGCCGATCGGCTTGACCCGCATCCACGCGCTTAACCATCTCATCGGCATCGGCAACGGGTGTGTAGGCGAGATTTGCACCGAAGGCGTCTTTCAGCGCGGTGAAGAAATCGCGATTCAGCCCGAACAAAACGCGGTGGATGGGTTCAAAGTCCAGCCCTTCGTCGTGGACATTTTCGATCTCGACGAGCGCGTAGCGAGCGGGGTGATCCGGGCCGACGGTCTGCTTGATCTTCTCCCAGATGGCTTTGGCCGTCGCCAGCGAGTGATTGCCGTCGCCCATCGCGAACAGCAGCACGGGTTGATCGGTTGACAGATCGTACTTCGCGGCGAAGGTTGCGGGTTGAGCCAGTCCGCGCAGCGCCGCGATCACGCCATCTTCGAGCGCGGCATCATCGACGGCATAGCCGGTTAAGTGGCCGCTGCCTAGCATCAGATCGAAGTCGTAGAGTTTTTCAAGGCCTGCTCTGGCGGCTGCCAGCGGTTCGATCACGGTGCGCCGTGGATCATCGATGAGCACCAGGATATGCGGCAATTCCAGCGCCGCGCCTTCACGGATTTTCATGCGCGGCGGCAGCCGATCGACAATCGTGCCTTCGGTGGCGCGAATGAGGCTGGTGGAGCCTTTCGTGTAATTGTAGCGTTCAAGGTCCAGGCACAGCATCAGGCCTTTGCGGGTCTTGCCGTCGGCGGTGCGCTCAACGTAGATCAGACCGTCGCGCAGTTGCAGGATGCCCGCGTCCAGATACTGTCGTGTGGTTGCCTGAATGGCCTGAATGCGCTCGGCTTCGCCCGGTTTTTCCAGATAGATTTCGGGCAGCGTCAGGCGAAAGGTGGACGGCGCGTCGCCGACGATCTGTTCCACCTGATCCCAGTATTCAGGCTCAGACGTGAACTGATCCACGGCAATGACGGCCCATTTGCTCAGGTCAACGCCGGACCTGGGCAAATACACTTCAGGGATGAGGATGCCAAGATCGGGATAAGTCTTCATCATCATCTACATGGGTTCCGGCACGGCGATATAGGTCCGCGCGAACTCAGTCACGATCTGGGCCACTTCCGCGCCGACGCGCGTCTGGGCTTCCTTAGTGGCCGCGCCGATGTGCGGCGAAGCGATGACGTTGTCGAGTTTGAGCAATTTCCAATCGGTGGGGGGTTCTTCCGCAAACACATCCAGCGCCGCCGCCGCGACCTTGCCGCTGACCAGCGCATCGTACAAAGCGTCTTCGTTGATGATGCCG
>JAUQXD010000905.1 GCA_030834835.1 Thermoflexales bacterium
CAATTTCAACTGGCTCAACTGTACCAGGCCGCGAGCGGCCAATGCCTCTTCCAGCGTCAGGTGCAGAAAACCGTAGCGCCCCGGCCCGCGTTCCAATAGCAAGTTGGAATACGTGTGGACGCTATTCAAAAACTCGCGCGCCTGCTTCGCCGCTTCGCCGCGTTTGTAGCCCCAGTCCTCGCCCATGAAGAACATCGTCAGCCACTCGATGAGGCGCTCCTCTGTGACGAGGCCTGCTGTGGGATTCTCCTCGCGCAGCCATAGCGCCAGCGGCCCCAGCACACTGATCGTTTGTAGATAGTCCAGCGGCGGCCCGACTGGTTTCTTGTCCAACGCCCGCGCCTTGCTCCACGCGCTAATCAACGTCTTCAAATACAACTCGTACAAGATCACGCGGCGATTGGGCAGTTCTACGTTCTGCCGTTTGATCAAGGCTAGGATGGTCAGCAGCAGCGGATTACTCGCGAGGTTCGCCACACCGGGATTGGCGTCCAGCGACGCCAGCAAACTCTTGCGTTCGGCCTCGGCGGCAGCGCGCGCTTCGGGCGTATCGCCTCGAGTGCTCCTCTCAAAGGCCACGCACCACTTGCCCGCAAAGGCCTCAATCGCGGCGCGATCGAAATCGAGCAGCGTGTACAACGCCCACACCTTCGGATCGAGCGGAGCTTCGCGGTAGCCGACGATGCGGCTGGTGACGACGATCTTGTTGCCGCGCGTGATCACTTCCTGCGCGAAGGCTTCGACACGGGACACCAGGTGAGGCCGATCGCGTTGCACTTCATCCAGGCCGTCCAATAAGATCACGGCGGTGCCGGTAGACAACGCATGATCGAAGAGCGGCCCCAGCCCCGCCAGGTCTTTCGTCAACCCGGCAAAGTAGTCGGGCAAATATTGCTGCAAATGCCGATCTACTTTAGAGAGCGCGTCCGCAAAGGCATTCAGCGGCACGAGGATCGGCAGCGGCGCATTCGCTTCCGAGGCGAGGCGCAGCGCCAAGTGCTTGAGCAGCGTGGACTTGCCCGAACCCGGATCGCCGATCACGACGACGCGGGATTTGTCGCGCATGGCTTCTTCGACGCGTACCGAAACCGGCCCCCAAGGCCATTCTAACAACCGCGTCAGAGCTTCTTCAACCCAGACATCATCAAGCACATTTGGCTCTTCCACGCCCGCAAGGCTGACATTGCGCAAGTCAAGCCTTCTTCCTGCGAAGCGCCGCTCCCACGTTTCGCCGGACGGCAGATCGGGGCGCGCGACCAGCGGCACATACACGTCTTCCAACGCCAGTTCTCTGGAGAACGTGTCCAACTGCGGAATGCCCTTAAAATCAAGGGCGTGGTAGGCGCGTTGCAAGTGCGCCAGATAATCACGCCGCAACTGCGCCAGGTCGGGCGGCGGCTCATTGGGCTTCATCTGCAAGATCACGCTCACGTTGTAGGTGGTGCTGGTGATCTTGTCGCGGCCCGTTACATCGCCGCCAATGCCGATCTGTTCGCCATTGATGTCCACGCCGCCGCTTTGATTCGCTGTCGTGTCTGCCATGCGCCTTGCTCCTGATAGGACCTGTCAGGTGGCGCATCAGATATCCAAACGGCACGCCGCACTTACGCCACCTGACAGGTCTACTTCACTCGCCTATGAGTTTAGCACATCTTCCATCTTGCCTCCTGCATCTTGCCTCTTGCCTCCTGCATCTCTCCCTCGCGTTACAAACGCGCCACATCTCTCTTACCGCCCACTGACAAGTACGTTAAAAAAATCTCTAAATTGACAGGCGTCCGCCAGTGTGTTACAAGTAAATTGTGATCGCGGAGTTGTTCAAGTCAGGGGAGATTTGATCAGCCGATGATGCGGGCGGGGGTCACATCATCGGCTGATCGCAGCTTGAGCAACCTGCATCGTGTCTAAGGAGGCTCGTCGGGCGGCGTGAATCGATCGAGTCGTGAGTGTGGCGCATTCGCCCGTGCTGCCGAAACCCACATCCTCAGCCCACGTCATTGCGAGCGCTGTTTGCAAAGCAATCTCAGGTTCGGTCGAACGAAGATTGCTTCGTCGCAGACTACGCTCCTCGCAATGACGGCTGGGTAATAGCCAATCCAATCTGTCAAGGGAGAACAGACATGCCTCAATTTCACCGTACCAATCGGGGGATGGGTCGGTGGCTGCTGACGCGAGTGATACCGCTCGTCGTCGTGTTCGCCATCCTCGCTTCACCGCTCAGTTCGATTGCTTCGCCCGCCGGGCAAGACCGCGGCGGGCATGACCAGCCCGACGACGCCGTCATCTTCTTCGCCGCCGACGGCCTGCGACAAGACCTGGTCGAGACGTACGTCAATCAACGCTTCCTGCCGACTTTTGCAAAGTTGCTGCGGTCCGGCGTCAAAGCGTCCGGCGGCGGGATGCTCACTCAAGCGCCGCCCAACACGGGCGCGGGCTGGTTCAGTCTGGCCACCGGCGCGTGGCCGGGTGTGCACGGCTCCACCAACAACACCTTCCACATCAACGGCGCACCGCTGAGTACGCGCACCGCCGCGTTTGATGCGGGCGTGCTGCAAGCCGAGACGTTGGCGCAAGCGGCCGAGCGCGGCGGCAAGAAGGTCGCGCAGATCGAGTGGGCGGGCGGCCGCAGCGGCGCGATCAACGGGCCGACCGTCGACTATCGGGGTTTCTTCTCCGGCCGCGGGGTCGCCACCAACTACATCGGAACGACTGATGACGCTAATTTTGTCGCTTCCTTTGGCCTGCAATTCGATCATCCGGCCGGGTTTGCCGGTCAACCATCCTTCCCCGGCGCAGCCCCAACCGATGCGGTGGGTTGGACCAACACACCGCAGTCTTACAGTCCGGCGAAAGAGATGCGCCTGCGCGTCCTCGATTTTGGCACGGACAAATACGGCTTCAACGCCTACATCTACGACTCCACCAACGATCATCGAGTGAACTACAACCGCGTGCTGTTTGCGCCCGCTAAAGACGGCGCGAACGCGGTGGCCAATTTGCGGCGCGGCCAGTGGGGCGATGTGAAGGTCACGATCAGCGGCGGTGCGTTGAATGGCCTGACGGCCGGTCTGTTGTTGAAAGTCGAAGAACTGACCGGCGATCTATCAAAGGTGCGCCTCTTCCATACATCGGTGACTCGCTCGAATGCGACCTGGGTTGGTTGGTCGGAGCCGGGCTTCACGGGCGATTTTGCGGAATACGTGGCGCAGAAGTTCCCCACGTCCACCGCCGCCGACTTTGCCGTGCTGGAAGCCGGCATCGTCAGCGAAGAGACCTACGTTGAACAGGGCGTGTACTGGGAAACCGGCCATCACCCGTTGATTCGCTACATTCTCAAGAAGTACCGGCCCGATCTGGTGATGGTCGGTTATCCCGTGACCGATGAGTTCCAGCACCAATTCCTGGGC
>JAUQXD010000906.1 GCA_030834835.1 Thermoflexales bacterium
TGCAATGTACGCCACGCCAAAATCACCCAACAGGTAATAGGCGATAACCAGCAATTCCATGACGGCGACATGCCCGGGATTGGACAGGATGTATTCCAGGAATAAAACGACAACGGTGATCAGTGCGCCTAGGTAGCCGGCCAGCACCAGCAGCCTGTAGCGCCGGCTGACCTGCGCCTGCAAGGCGCGATAATGCAGCACCAGGCTAGCCAGGACGGGAACAAACCCGATGCCCCACGACACATCGACGATTGACGGGTATACAGCCGGCTGACCTGAAAAGTGAGCGACAAGCCACAACCCTTCCGAAATGGTTAAGACTGTCATGCCGGAACCAAACAGCAGCCAGACCCGGCGGGCGGCCACCCCCGGCTCAAACAGGCGGCTGGCCTTCAACGTCAGGATCGCCGCCAGCAGCGCACCGACGGCAAACAGGGTATGAGTCACGACCAGCAGCACGTCGCTGCCGCCGGGCTGCCAGATATAAAGCCCGACATAGAGCAACAACAGGCCGACGATACTCGCTGGCGTGAGCCAGATTCGTTTCAGCATCGAACATCTCCTGCACGGCCGTCGAGGGTCATAAGCAGATCAGTCCACACTGCTCGTTAAGGGCAGCCAGGCGGGCAGGCAACAGGCCCAACACCGCGTTCACCGTCGATCTCAGCAGGTTCTCCCCCAGAATCTGACGGGCCAACCGCTGCGCCTCCCGCGCGTACGAACGATAAACGGACAACAGCATCCGGGCATCGACATCGGGGATGCGCTGCCCCAGCTCGTTCAGGTTGGACAGGCCCGTTAAGACCTGCCAGCCGTGCTGCCCGGCATACCGATTCATTTGCTGCGTAAATTGATCGCTGAGCAGCCGGCCGCCGGTCCGCGCGATGGCGTCACTTAGCCCCATCAACAGGGTCTTAAACAGCAAACTCAAGTCAGCACACAGCGCCTGATTGGTATCGATCGGGGCGGCTTCGTTTGTAGGTGAGAGCGGCGGAATGGACATGGAGGCTTTGAGTTGGCGATCAAATTCTCTGACGCAGGGCGACCATACTATACGGCGAAGCGCGGCGGACGTCAATACGTGGAACTACTCATTTTGGCAGGCGGATTGTCACGTTGATGGGGAGCAAAACTAATCCGCCTTCAAAGTACGACGTCCCGATCAAAATCGTGCCGAGCGGAGCGAGTCCCGACGATTGCGTTTACGCCTCGCCCAATTCCTTCAACAACGCGCCCGCTTCATCATACGCCACTTTGTAGGTGTAATCGGGCGGACCGTCGCACGTGGCGAGGCGACGCGCTTCACGCGCATGCTGCAAGGCCAGCGTCCTGTCGTTATCTTTCAGCGCCTCTTGCGCGAGGAAGAGATGCACGTCCGCGCCTTGCAGCACGTAGCCGCTGCGCTCTGTGATGAGCAGTGCTTCCTCCGCTAGGCGCAGGCTCTCGCCACGCTCATTCTGCTCCGCCCGCAGCCGCGCCAGATCGAGCAGGATGTCAGCTTCGCCATCAACCGCGTTGATGTTGCGGCAGCGGGTCAGTGCTTCGCTCAGGTGATGTTCGGCTTGAGCGAGATCGCCATTGAGGCGATGGGCCGCGCCGAGCAGCCAATGAGCGCGCACATAGTCGCGTTCGAAGGGATAATGTTTGCGTGCTGTTTCGTCAGCCAGTTCAAGCGCGCGGCGAGCGGCGGAGAGGGCCTCACCTACCTCACCCCCAACCCCTCTCCTACGAGGCGAGGGGAGTGCACGTGCAATGAGGAAGGCGCGTAGGGCACGATAAGCCCAGACAATGCACTGTGACTGCACGTTATTGTCTTTCCCAAACATCTTGAGCGCCGTAGCTAATTCTTCTTCCGATGCTTGCCACACGCCGCGATAGCCCAACAGCAGCCCCAACTCCCGATGTCCGATCGCCTCTTTGAATTCGTTCTCGATCTCGCGGCACAAATCGATACGGCGGCGCAGGTTGGCTTCGGCAGCGCGAAGGGCGCCGATGATCATCTGCTGTGTCGCCACATTCCCGAGGCCGGTGGCAATTCCCTTTTTGTTACCTCGCCTTTCATCAATATCATTCGCCACTTCAAACAGCAGTACGGCACTGCGCGGCTGACCGCTGAGGGAGTAAACATTGGCAAGGTCGTCTAACGCAGCAGATTGACGACTCACGTCTTTGAGCCGCGGCGGGCGATCTTCACCGTCGGGAAACAGTGCGCGTAACAGTTCGATCTCCAGTTGATATGCGCCCAACTGATAGTATGCGGGGGTGTCAATGCGATCTCTAAAGAGCTGATATGCCTGATCATGTTGCCCAGCGCGGACGGTGTGATGAAACAGTTCAATTACAGGCTGTAGGTCATCCAGCGTTTGCACTTTGTTCGGCGTGGGCACGGCGGCGAAGTAGTCGCGCAGTTGGGTATGGGCGGCGGTGCGGTCGCCGGTGGTCAGGCGGTCGTAAGCGTAACGCCGGACGATGGGGTGCAGATCAAAGCGGTTGGCCTTCTCATCGCGGTGCAAGAGGCCGCGGGCGAGAAGATCACGCAGATCATTATCGAAGTCGGTCGCATCGCCTTTGGCAGCCAGAGCGTGCAGTGCCTCGTAACTCACAGCTGATCGAAAACATGCGACGCGGCTCAGCAGCTTCTGACGTGCGGGCGTCAGAGTGGTGTAGGCTTGCTCAAGGACGTGATGCTGGCGTTGAATCTGATCACCGCTGACATCAAGGCGTTTGGCGACGGCGATGTCGCCAGGCTGTTGAAAGTCGCCAATGATCAGACCGGCCAGCAAGCGCAGGCTCAGCGGGTGATAGCCGTAGGGTTCGCAGGCCGCTTGAATCTCGGCGCGGCTGCCGCGCACACCCTGTGCGCGAAAGAAGGCCACCGCATCGGCGGGTTGCATTTGCGTCAGTTCTTTTTCGACGCAGCCTTGCAGCAATTCGCCGCTGCGAATTTGCA
Source organism: Thermoflexales bacterium (assembly GCA_030834835.1). Classification (GTDB taxonomy): domain Bacteria; phylum Chloroflexota; class Anaerolineae; order Fen-1058; family Fen-1058; genus JAGOBP01. Next base: position 2,951 of record JAUQXD010000906.1, read on the forward strand.
GGATGCGCGGACAGAGGCGAGTGGTCATCAGCACTTTGCCGCGCAGATTGGGCAGCGAAGCGAGACTGCGCAGGAAGTGCTCGGCGAAGGGGCTGATGCAGTCACGGTCACCCTCCCCAACCCTCCCCCGATTCTCAGGGGAGGGAGCGGAGTCGCCTTGATAGGCGGCATTCATGCTGCTGAAGGCGCGCAAGGCGCGCTCGAAACCGTCAAGCACCAGCAGGGTGTTGTGCGTCTGCAATTCGCGCAACAAGAGATCAACTTGTTGACGGGGGCCAAGTCCCTGCGCGTCTACGTTTAGATACTTTAGCGTGTCGCGCAAGAAGTTGTCGAAACTGGCATCGCCTTCGTAGAAACTCCACCACACCACGCGCGGCCACTGCGCGACAGTCACATCGTGCATCAGCCAGTGCCAGGCCAGCGCGCTCTTGCCAAATCCGCCGAGAGCGCGGATGACGAGTAAAGGATGTGCGTGATCGTTGTTGAGCCACTTGCTCAACATTTCGCGCTCAGCGGCGCGACCAGTGAAGTTCGGCGGCATGCCGTAGGGATGGGCCAGATACCACGTCGGCGGCGTGTCTTTGGCCGTCGTTTCTGGGATCAGCGTCACGCCGAGGGCGGTAAGCAACTGCCGCCAGGCGATGTCCCAATCGTCGGGATCGACGAAGTTCACGTAGGTCATGAACTTCAGGCGCAGCGGTAGATCGCATCTGGCTTTGAGCAGTGGAATCAGGCGCAGGTTCTGATTCGATGGTTCGAGCGTTTGCAGCAGTAGATTCTCAAACTCGGTCCACTGGCTTGCCAGATAATCGGGCGTGAGGATCAACAGCGTTTTGCGGCTGGTCAAGATCGCGCGCTCGATCTCTTTGATGCTGGGCGCACCGGGGCGAAAATCGCGGAAGTCAATGCAGACGCGCAAACCGTGTTTTTCCAGCGTATGGAGCAAATCGCCGCGCACCCAAGCCTTGTCCTTGGAACTGTAAGAGATGAAGACATCGTATTCGAATTCGCCTTGAGATTGAGGCGGTGTTGATGACAGATTGGATGGAGGTGGTGGCGTTGTGCCTGAGCCACCGCTGCTGGCATCGATCTTATCGCGGCCAGTCACATCGCCATAGATGTTGACGATCTGCGCGTTGATCGTCGCGCCACCGGATTGATTAACGACGGCACTGGCAGGTTGATCGAGCTTGGGCGCGGGAGACGCGGACTCAGCAGAAGCAGCGGGGCTTTCTTCGAAGGCATGTGGTCGCAAACGGCGGCAAGTCGCTTCCAGTTCGGCCAGGCGATTGCGACGTTGGCAGTAGGCCACCAACTCGCGGGCCTTGCCCGCTTTCGCGTCTCCGCCGAGATTCTCGTAATCGATACCGAGATCGAAACAGACATCACGAAGTTCACTGTCACTGAAATACTTGACGAGGATGTCGCGCAAACCGGGTAGATCCATGAGATAAGTCCTTCTTGATGGCAAGTGACTTCTCGCTGCTGGATGCTGTCAGTTTACGTTAAAGCCTGCCGGGCGTCAATACGTGGAACTACTTATTTTGAGGGTCAAATGTCACCGCGCCCACCTCGATGTTGAGATGGGCGCGGCGGGTGTTCCATTCGCGAAGATTCGTGTCAATTCGCGGAGGGCTTCACTCCCACGCGGGCGTCAGCGTCCCCTGTTCATCCTTCCAATACGGCGCCCAGACCAGGGTGCACAGCTGCACATTGATGTTGGTCTTCTTGGGTTTGATCGTCAGCGTCTCAAAGACTTCGCTTTGCGGATCAACCGCCGACGATAGTTCAGTGGCCTGCGCTTCAACTTCGGCGTTGAGTTCGGCCAGCTGCTGTTGATACACTTTTACATTCTCTTCGGCGCGGGCGATGTCCTGGCCTTCTTTCATCGTGCGGCCCGCGCCGCGAATGGCCGTGGTCGCTTTGCCGATGTTGCCGCTGCTGTTGATCTTGCGGCCGCCCAACGCGCCCAGCAGCGTCGCGCCAAACGAGATGGCCGTCTGCATCTTCTGCTGATCGGCCTGGGACTTCTCCCGATCGACGGCCTCTTGCGCTTTGCGAATGCGTTCCTGCAGCATCAGCACTTTAGGCGCATACTTCTTCCGCAGCTGGTCCACCAGCTTATCGCGCTTCTCGCGCGTGCTTTGCGACAGGCGGATGCGGAACTCACGCTCGTCTTCGCCGGGCTGCGACACGGTCTTGGTGCTGGGACTGAAGAACAGATCGATCTGCTGCGTGCCATACAGCCACGTCACGTAATCTTTTTGCCACGCCGCATAACTCCTGGCTTTGCCCGCAGCGGGCGGTAAGTCTGCAAACTGCGCGCCGTCGAGCGGATTGCGCTCCAGATCACCGGCGGGTACTTCGAGCGGCTGCGCGTCTTCCCAGTTCACAGGGATCGCGTTGTCGGTGATGGCCGTGGTGAACGTCGCGTCTTGCGCGAAATCGAGCCTGGTTTTGGTATCGACGAAGTTCACTTTAGCTGCGCCAAAGATCACGGGCCGATAGAACACGTTGCCCCCTCGGCCACGTGCGGGGATGAAGAATTGCTGGATTTCGGCGGGTAAGGCGGGACGTTGACCGATTGGGGCGGATGGTGTCGCTGCGCTTACGGCCGCCGGTGTCGGCACAGCCGATGGTGCCGCTACGCTTACCGCGCTCATTGGGGCAGCTGATGCGATCGGGGTTGACGTCGCTGCGCTTACAGCCGCCGGTGTCGTGGCTTTGATCGGATCCATCAACGTCTTGATTTGATTGCGCGTGAGCGGACCTCGCAAATACGACATCACCCAGCGCGTCTGAAAGACGACAGGCGCATCTTCGTGCGTGTTATTCATCAAGAACACGCGATTGCCCAGGCCGGCCAGCGTCTGCTCCATTTTCGATCGATCGTAGCCGCTGCTCGCCGAAACCGCCGCGCCTTCGAGACCATCGAGGACGCGCTGCTTGTCTCGATCGGTCTGGAGACGGCCGATGAACCACGTGCCCGCATTGCTCAGACCCTTGTAATCCAGATCGACCGGGTTCTGCGTGGCGAGCACGATGCCCAAGCCAAAGGCGCGCGCCTGCTTGAGCAGCGTCAACAACGGCTGCTTCGATGGCGGATTGGCGGTCGGCGGGAAGTAGCCGAAGATTTCATCCATGTACAGAATCGCGCGCAGGCTGGTCGTGCCCGATTGCTGCCGCATCCAGCCCAGCGTTTGATTGAGCAGCAGCGACACGAAGAACATGCGCTCCGCATCGCTGAGATGGGCGATCGAGACGATGGACAGTTTGGGCTTGCCGCTGGGCGAATACAGCATGCGGCCCACATCCAGCGGCTCGCCTTCCAGCCACGCATTGAAGCCCGGCGAAGCCAGCAGGTTGTTGAGCGCCATCACCAGCGCAAAGCGGTCTTTCGCGGGATAAAACGCGTCCAGATCGAGCACGCCGATCTTGGTCATCGGCGGCGCTTGAATCAGGCCAATCAGCGCGGCCAGGTCAAGGTCCCGCCCCTGTTTCCAGGCGCTGTCGAGCAGGTTGGAAATGAGGATGTGCTCGCGGCTCTGGATCGGATCGGCGGCGATGCCCAGCAGGCCCAGCAAACTGGTGACGGTGGTGCTGATGCGCTCACGAAGCAGCTCGCCGTCGTCCATCACGGCCTGGCCCGGCGCGGCAAACGACTTGAGGATCGACATCGGCACGCCCGCGCTGCTACCTGGCGTGTAGATGGTCATGTCCACTTTGTCGCGCAGCAGCTTGATCCGATCGGGGTTCTGCCCCCAATCGGCCAGGCCGCCCAGCCACGTAGCGGCCTGTTTGTTGGCGTAATCTTGCGATGACATCCCTTTCTTCGCGGCATCCTCTTCGTTGATCCACGGCAGAAAATCCTCGCCACGCAGAGCGGGGAAGGTCAGTAGCAAGTTAGCCAGATCGCCTTTGGGATCGATCAAAATGGCTGGCACACCGTCGATGGCGGCTTCTTCGATCAGCGCGACGCACAGACCGGTCTTGCCGCTGCCTGTCATGCCCACGCAGACGGCATGCGTCACCAAGTCTTTGGAATCGTACAAGATTAAATCATCGCGCAGCTGCTGGGCCGCCAGGTCGTATTCTTTGCCCAGATAAAACACGCCGAGTTTCTCGTAGTCTTGCATGTTGTTTGCCTCCATGAGAAATAAAAACGCGCGCACCCCATTTTACCGCAGAGTGCGCGCGCATGTAAGTGAATCCTTCCAGAATCTACTGGCCGGTGCCCACCAT
>JAUQXD010000093.1 GCA_030834835.1 Thermoflexales bacterium
TCATCGGCCTGTTTGATATTCTGCGTATCGGCCGCACAGTGCTGGCGCAGAGCGATTGGCTGGGCACGCATCGCGAGGTGTTTCTGTTTGCGTTCTTCGTCTACTGGGGCTTCAATCTCGCGTTCTCATACGGGAGCCGGCGGCTGGAAAAGGCGCTCAACGTTGGCAAGCAGTAAATGGCATCGGAGCAGACCATGGCAAGCAGCGATCAATTCTATGGCGACGACATCATCGTGTGCAAGGACGTGCACAAGTGGTACGGGCAGTTTCACGCGCTCAAGGGCATCGACCTTACGGTGAAGCGCGGTGAGGTCATCGTGGTCTTCGGGCCGTCCGGCTCTGGCAAATCGACGTTCATCCGCACCCTCAACCGGCTGGAGGAACACGAGCGCGGCCAGATCGTCGTGGATGGCATCGAACTGAGCAACGACATCCGCAACATCGAAGCCGTCCGCCGCGAGATCGGCATGGTGTTTCAATCGTTCAACCTGTTCCCGCATTTGACCGTGCTGCAAAACATCTCGCTGGCGCCGATCTGGGTTCGCAAGTGGCCGCGCCGCAAAGCCGATGAATTGTCACGGCAGTTGTTGCTGCGCGTGGGCATCCCCGAACAGGCTACCAAGTTTCCGGGGCAACTCTCGGGCGGCCAGCAGCAGCGGGTGGCGATCGCGCGCGCCCTGGCGATGCAGCCCAAGATCATGTTGTTCGACGAGCCGACCTCGGCGCTTGACCCGGAGATGATCAAGGAAGTGCTGGACGTGATGATGGAACTGGCGAAGAGCGGCATGACGATCGTCGCCGTCACGCACGAGATGGGCTTTGCGCGCGGCGTGGCCGATCGGATGATCTTCTTCGATCGCGGCCAGCTGGTCGAGCAGGGCACCCCCGCTCAAATCTTCTCCAATCCGCAGCAGGAACGCACCAAACTCTTCCTGTCGCAGATTCTGCATCACTGATCGCGCTCAGGCGGCAATCCCTTGCCCAATTCGGCCGTCGCGCCGCCTTCTTTCGGGAAGGCGGTTTTTTGTTGCCGGGATCGGGCACCTTTTGCCACCAGCCATACGGCGTTGAAGTGAAGATCAACCACCCGATGTGTCTTTCGATGCATTACAACCACCCCGGTTGACGGGTATAGTGAGTCCATCACAGTTGGTAAAGGCGAAACTGGCGCTCCGCCAGGAGCGTAAACTGTCTGGGGAGGAAGGCTATGAAGATTCTCATTCGGCTCGTGCTGTTGATAAGCTTCGTTCTGGGCAGCGGCTGGCTGCCGTCGATGAACACGCAGGCTAAGACGCTGCCGGATTCACCGGCTGACGCGACACAAGCCGCCGCATCTAACTTGATTCCGTCACAGCCGCCGGGGGCGGTGCTGCCCACGATCGGCCTCTCGGCCTCGCACGGCCAGCTCGGCGAATCGATCATGGTGTCGGGGCAGGGCGTGTCGCCGTATCCAGGCGTGCGTGTGGCGTGGCTGTTGAGCGACACGACGCTGACGGCTGCGGTCGCCACCGTTGCCGCGAACAACGCCTACTCCGCGACGATCACCGTGCCCGCCGATGCAGCGCCCGGCCCGGCGCGCGTCTGCGCAGCAGTCACCGGCACTGATCTGGCGGGCTTTGCGTGCGCGGACTTCACGATCGATTTGCCCGCGCCCGGCAGCGTGCAGGGTACGATTCCATTAACAGTGACGAATGCGCCGACGAACATCTCTGCCCCACAGGCCATCACCGCGACCGTAAAACTGTACGATCAGCAGGGCAAAGTCATCGGCAGCGCGCCGATCCAGAATGATGGGTCGTTCAACATCGCGTCGGTGCCGCCCGGATCGTACACGGCGGGTGTGGCCGGCATCGTCCCGGTGTTGATCGTGACCAAGACTGTTTCGGTGCAAAGCGCGCAGTTGAGCAATGTCAACTTCACGCCGTTCACACAGTGTTACGCCGCGAGTGTGGTGGCCGTGCGCATCACACCGACGGGCAAGCCCACCAGCCAATTCGATTTCGGCACGTATTTATCTTTCTGGCCGTTCAGCCCCGATCCCAAGCCGGTGTTTGAAGCCGATTTACAAGTGGTCAGCGGCGCGGATGTCAGCGGCGTAGCCTTCCGACTGACCGATGTCGATGGCAATACCACCATCATCGGTTTTCCGGGCGATCCAGTTGTTGCAACCACTTATGCCATCACGCGCACCATCGGCGACTGGCTGCCCGGCATCAACCTGTTAAAGATCGAACCATCGGTCACTTATCCCGGCCATCCGGGTTGCTATGTTGGCACATCGGCCACGCGCCGCGTCAACGTTATTCAGCACCCCATGACGCCCACCGCTTTGCAGCACAACAACGATCGGCGCATTCACGACACCAAATGGGATGGCAGCCGCTACACGTTCAGCATCAACATGCCCGACAACTACAGCAGCTTCGACATCATCTCGCCGCCGCCGTTTTTCCAGAACGGCGAGCAGCTCTTGCCGGCCATGTTCCCCAAGCCCGCGCCCAGCTTCCAATATCTGGGCCTGAGCGAAAACAAACACGGCACGGCCTTTTCGATGTCAGGCACGATCGATCTGGATGGCAAGGTGACCTTCACGGCCATGCGAGGACGGACCGGGTTGTTCGCTTTGAGTCAACGCGGCATCAACGGCGAACACGCCTTCTTGCCGGAAAGCGTCGAAGGTTTGCCGGCGCTGGCGGCGCTGCCCGCCGTGATCGATCAGGTCGAACAGCGATCGGGTCTGCTGGCTTCGTCGGCTTTTCCGCCGACCTTCAACAGCCTGCGCGACCTCAACTATAGCTTCGGCCCGGAGACGCTGTTCCCCTTCGATGTGGAAGTGCCCATCTTTGAAGGCCCGGTAGCCTCGTTCTTCGGGGTGCTCAACGCCAAAGTCAGCGTGAATACCGGCATCAGCGGCGAGGTGGTCATGCAGGGCACCATCTGGCCGTTGGCCCCGGACCTTGAGCTGAGCGCGCGCGCCCGGGTCAGCCCTCGTGTCGACGTGAACGCCAGCGGCGATCTTCTGGGTTTGTTCAGCGTCGGCGTCACGTCTCGCACCGAAGGCACCATCATCGTGCCCGCGAAGGTGAGCAGTCGAGACAATCGGCTGGCGTGGCTCGAAGATCCCTGTATGCGCCTTCAGGTTCTCTTGTACTTCTGGATGTCAGTCACAGTTGCGCAGTGGGAAACCGATCCGATCACGATGATCGATTACACCAACGGCGCATGTCCCGCGGCCCGATTGGCCTCCGCGCCCGGCGTGGCCCCGGCGCAGCCGCGGCTGTTTTCTGCGCCGAATGTAATCAGCGGCCCCGGCGGCCGGATGTTGTCGGTGTACGTCGAAGACACGTCGCGCCCGACACGCCCAATCGCGTGCCCAAAGTGATGGCGCGCGTCTGGGACACCGGCAGCCAGCAATGGGGGCCGGCGGTCGCTCTGACCGATGGCACGCACATGGTGCAAGACCCGGCCGGCGCGTTTTATGGCGGCGGTGGCAACGCGATTGTGGCGTGGACTGAACTGCCGTTGACGCTGGCCGAAGAACAAGCGCTGGGCACCGATCTCAACGCCGTGCTCGGCCATCAGGAAATCTTCTATGCCACATGGAACGGGACGCAATGGAGCGCGCCGATGCGCCTGACCAACGATGCGGTGGCCGATGGCAAAGCCGCCTTCGGGGGCGACGACTTTGGTTCGACATTGGCGTGGATTCGTGACACCGATGGTTCGGTGACGACCCCGCGTGATATGCGAGTGGCCGTGCAAGATTGGAATGCCAGCGGTGTGATCTCCGGCACGATGACGGTGCTGTCATCGACGTTGAACAGTATGGCCTCGCAGGTCGCCGTGGCTCGATCGAGCAGCGGGGGAATCTCGCGGCGCGCGCTGGCGTGGATCACGGACATCGACGGCGACATCATCACCGGCATCGATCGCGACATCGCCATCGCCGATTGGAACGGCAGCAAGTGGAACGTGGCCGTGCCCGTCATCGCCGCGTTGATGAATGCACCCGAAGCGCCCAGCATCGCGCTGGTTCCAAACAGTCAAGATTTGTATCTGACCTTTGTCGAACGGCGCAAAGACCCTAACGGCGCCGACAGCGGTATCGGCAACAACAGCGTGTTATGGACGGCGCGCCGCACGGGTAGCAGTTGGACAGCGTCGGCGACGCTGGATGAAAACGGTCAAC
>JAUQXD010000907.1 GCA_030834835.1 Thermoflexales bacterium
GGCAGCACGACGGTCGCGGCAAAGGCGATCAGCAGGCGGGTACGGATAGTGCCGATGCGAAAGGCCCGGACCGTGCGCGTGAACAGCCCGAGAATCAAGACGACACCTGGAATAATGAACACATACGACAGACCTGGGACAGCGTCGATGGGTATGCGCGGCAGCGGCTGCCACACATCGAGCAGAGCCACGTAGGCGATGAAGCCCGCCGCCGCTGCCAGCCAGACCCACCAGCGTCGCGGACGTATGAGGTAGGCGGCCAGCAGAATCACGATCGGCGCGATGAGCGATTCCAGTGGCGACGCATCCTTCCAGCCCAGTTGGCCGACGCCAAACGCGCAGAAGATGCCCACCAACGCCCAGTTGCTGGCCGGCTCCAACTTGCCGTGCCGCAGATACCGGCGGCCGATGACGGCGCTGCTCATCGCCGCCACTATCCCGATCACGTCGATCCACATTTGCCAGACGTAGGTCTGAGACATCAGCACGACGTACGCAACCAGGCTTAAGACACCCAGCACCAGGCTCAACCGCAACACCCAATCGATGGCGGCCGCGCGCCGCGGCAACAGCGTGACATCGGTCGCAGCTGTGTCAGGCTGGATCGAGGCTGGTGAGTGAATCATGGTCGGTCTTTCGTCGGGCATGGCTGGCTCCTCATGACGCGGTCGCTGACGCGCTCACGCCAGAGTTGATACTTGATCAGATTCGGTCGGTTCGCCGCGGCCATTCGGTTGGTGAGCGGACCGGTGTTCGTGATCGAACGTGGACAGCGCCCCCAGTTGAATGCCCACCTCCGTCGAGCCGGTAATGCGAGCGATCTCTTGCACGGCGGTCTGCAAGATCGTATCCAGATCGCTGGCGCGGTGAATCTTGTCGGCGGCCTGCGCGATGAGTTTTTCGCGTTGGGCCGTCAGCTGCGTCTGCTCGATCAGGCGCGTATTTTCGGCGGCCTGGGCCAGGTGGCTGGCGATGCTGGTTGCGATGGACTGAGCCTCGGCGGTCCATTTGTCAGCCGGGGCGCGGAAGCGCAGCGCACCGATGAGTTGGCCGCGCAGTGCGATCGGGACGCTGATCTCGACTTCGTTGGCAACGCGCTGCACGGCGATTTTGCCCGCCGCCAGTAGTTCGGCCTGGGCGCTGCCGGCCCGGCTCAGCGCCGGATCGTTGGCGTGCCAGATGACGGCGTCCGGCGAACGAGTCTGGACATAGCCCTGCCACGCTTCGCCCGTCAAGCGCCGATTGAGCGCGTTGAGTTCGTCCGCCGTCTGGCGTGTTTGCTCGATGAGTTGCGCGTTGACGACGGCCACCGACAACTGACTGGCCACGTTCTCCAGCAACTCGACATGCTCGCGGGTATAGGCGTCAAATTCATAAGTTTGCACGGATAATGCGCCGATGGTCTGATTGCCCTGCAGCAGCGGTACAACCAGCCGGGAGGCGGCCGGCCGGGCCGCGCCAGCCGGGCGGCCAGATTCACTCGCAGTCCATGCTTCTCGTGAATCGTTTTCGAGCATCGGTTCGGCGGTGCGAATGACTCGCCCGATCGGCGAGTCCGGCTCGATCGGACCGGGCGGCTCGCTGCGGCTCTGGCCTTCATCGACCATCAGCGGATAGGACACTCTGTCTGTTGCCCGATCGTACAGCGCCACGACATAGGTGTCGACGGGGAGCAGACGTTGCACGCCGTGGTAGGCGCTCTCCAGCACCTGCTCCAGTTCAATTTCCTGCGAGATGGCGCGCATGATCTCGTTGAGGGTCGTCATGTGCATAACGCTCTGCTGGGCCTGCTCGAACAGGCGCGCATTCTCGACGGCCGTCGTGATCTGATCGGCCATCGTTTGCAGAATCGTGATGTCGTCGGTCGTGAAGGCGGCTGGCCGGGTCGATTGAATGCTCGCCGCGCCGATGATGCGCCCGCGGCTGATGAGGGGCAGCGCCATTTCCGATCGGGTATTGGGCAGTAACGGATTGTCGAAGCGGGCGGCATCGGCCCCCACATCCAGGGCGATGCGCGCCTGGCGGTGAACGATCGACCAGCCGATCATGGACGACTCGTCCACCCGCAGGCGGTGACCGGACTGCAGCATCTTCCGACCGGCTTCGCCGGTACCCGCGCGCAAGTAAGCCCACTCGGCCTGTTCGTCCAGGAGGAAGGTGCCGACGTAGTAGAGATTGAAGTTGTCGCGCACCAGTTCGACCACGGTATTCAGCAGCTCTTCCAGTTGCAGGATGGTGGACGAAGCACGCGACACCTCGGCGGCGGTCTGTAACTGCACGGCGCGGTGCTGCTGTTGTTCGGACAGCGCAATGTTTTCAAGCGCCGCGGCCGCCTGAGCGGCCAACAGTTGCGCGGCATTCTCGTCGTCCTGGGTAAACGGGCGGCCTGGCTGTGAACGCATGACGCTCAACACACCGGTGGTCTGGCCCTGCCAGCTGATGGGCACCAGGAGCGCGGCGTTGAACGGCACGTCGGTGATGCGGCTGGCGTAGCCGGCCTGCGCCGGAGGACTGTCCAGGCGCAGGGGCAGGCCGGAGTTGCAGACCTTATCGGCCAGTTCCTGGCTGATCGCCAGACTCTGATCCGCGCCCGGCCGGACACTCTGGGCGGCGGTCAATTCGAGGCCGCCGACATCCTTCAGCCAGAATTGAGCCCGATCCGTCTCGAGCAACGTGAGCGCTGATCGCACCAGTCGATTTTGCAGCCCGGCCCGATCGGTTCGCTCGGACAGATCGATCACGATCCGCATCAGCCGGTTGGTTTGCTCGACATGGGCTTGCTCGCGCTGATACTGCTCGGCCGTGTTGAGCGCGACCGCGACCTGGTCGGCCATGCTTTGCAGCAAGATGGCAAAGCTTTCGTCGAAAGCGGCCGGCGCGGTCGAGTGTACGTCGAGTGCGCCCAGCACCAGATCGCCGACGAAGAGCGGCAGGGCAATTTCTGAATGGGTGTCGGGCAGCAGCGGCTCATCAAATTTCACCGCAGCCGGGCCGACATCCAGCGCCGTCTGTGACTGGCGCAATCGGATAGCGCCGCCCACGATCGATTGGCCGCGAATCGCCAGCGCCTGGCCGCGGGCTTTCAGCTGCTGGCCCACTTCGCCGGTGGCCTCACGGAGCAAGGCCCAGCGGCCGGAATCGTCCACGGTGTAAGCCGCCACGTGGTAGAAGCCAAAGCGCGCGGCGATCAGGTTGACGATCTCGCGCAGCAACTGATCGGGATTGAGGAGGGAGGTGGCGACGCGACCAATCTCGGCAGCGGCCTGCAACTGCACAGCGCGTTGCTGCTGAGCGGTCAAAAGTTGTTCGCGTTCGGTCACATCGCGGCCAAAGGCCAGCACGCCCTGAATCTGGCCGTCCGCATCACGTAGCGGCGTCTTGATGGTGTGGAGGACGCGCAACTCGCCATCAATGGTCACCAGGTCGTTAGGAATGACCTTCGGCTGACCCGAGTCCATGACCGCTCGATCGTCGGCCCAGAAGCCTCGAATGCCCTTGTCGGGATTGCCTTTCACCAATTCTTCAGGGAAGCCCAGTTCCAGATCGTCCTTGCCGATAAAGTGCTCCGGGCTAATGTGCAGGTCGTCGGCATAGCCTTGATTGACCAGTTGATAGCGGTGCAACTGATCCTTGATGAAGATCCAATCGGGCGTCGCGTCGATAATGGTGCGCAGCAGCCGCTCGCGTTGTTGAAGTTCGGCCTCGGACTGTTTGCGTTCGGTGATGTCCTGGGAAAAGCCCACGAACCCGACCACTTCTCCCTGGATATTGCGTAAGGGCACCTTGGTGGTGTTGGCAAATCGCACCTGGCCGGTGGCTGTGATAACCGTCTCTTCTCGGTTCAGCAGTGGCTGGCCCAGGCGCATGACTTCTTGCTCGTCCTCAAAATACTGTTGAGCTAACTCTGGCGGGAAGAAGTCAAAGTCGGTCTTGCCCACCGCCTCGGCCTGCGAGGCCGCGCCCAGTACGCGCAAATGGGCCAGGTTGTTGACGACAAACCGGCTCGCTCGATCTTTGATGTAGACCGAGTCTGGCAGACTGTCGATGAGCGTGCGCAGCCGGTTGCGTTCCTCAACCAGGGCCGCTTCGACTTCTTTCATCTGCGTGATGTCGCGCGTCATGCCGACCAGACCGACGATATTACCATCCGTATCGCGCAACGGGACTTTGGTCGAGATGTGCCAGCGCGTATTGCCTTCTTGATCGACGCTGCGCTCCTCATACCCGACCAGCGAACGACCCCCTTCGATGATGGGTCGCTCGGAGTCGTAGTACTGCTGAGCCAGGTCGGCCGGATAGAAGTCAAAATCGTTCTTGCCGCGCAGTTCTTCAAATGACGCCGCGCCGTCCAGCTGAATCTCGGCGGCGTTGGCCAACGTGAAGCGGCTCTCAGTATCTTTGGCGAAGATGCGCTCTGGCAGGGTATCGATCAGCGTGCGCAGCAGGTTGCGTTCTTGCGCCAGATCCAATTCAATCTGGCGGCGCCCGGTGATGTCTTCGTTGGCCCCGATGAATTTGATGGGGCGACCGTCGGCGTCACGCTCGACGCGGAAGCGGACGGTGATGTAGCCTGGCTGACCATCGGCATAGATGATGCGATGATCGATCTGGCGGCTGTAGTTCGGCGTGGTGCTTTGCAGCGCCAGCCCGATTTCTGCACCGACCAGGGCGGCGTCTTCGGGATGCACGAATTTCTGCGCGTAGCGCGCCGACGGCATTTCATAGCCGCCTTCAGCCTCGGCCGTGGTGCGGAAGAGCGAGAAGAACTGATCGTTGAACAGGAACAGGTCTTTTTCGACGTCGTATTCCCAGTAGCCCAGATGGGCGATGCGCAGTGCGTCGGATAGTTGGGCCTCGTTGCGGCGCAGCGCTTCTTCGGCCAGCTTGCGCTCGGTGATGTCCTGATTGGCGCCGTGGGTCTTGATGGTGCGACCCTGCGCGTCCTGCTCGATGTAGTAGCGCACCGTGATGTAGCCCGGCTTGCCATCGCCGTAATAAATGCGATGATCGATCTGGCCGCGAAAGTCGGGATCGGTGGCCGTCAGCGCTTTGCCGATTTCGGCGCCCACCATTGGCGCATCGTCCGGATGGACGAACCGCTGCGCGTACTGCGCCGACGACAGCGTGTAGCCGCCTTCCCGTTCGGCGGTCGTGCGCATGAGCGCATAGAATTGATCGTTGAAGGTGAAGGTATCGGTCGGGACATCGTAGGACCAGTTGCCCAGCTGGGCGATGCGCAGCGCTTCGGACAACTCCGCTTCGTTACGCCGCAGCGCTTCCTCGGCCTGTTTGCGCGCGGTGATGTCCTGTATCACGCCGACCAACCCGGCCAGCTGGCCGTGCGCGTCGGTGAACGTGGCTTTATTGAAGATGACGTTGTGCCGGCTGCCGTCGGCATACACGACGGCGGCTTCATAGGTCTGCACGCCAGGATTGTCCAGCAGTTCCTGATCTTTGGCCTGGTATTTCAGCGCGAGATCGTGCGGGGCAACGTCAAACACCGTCTTGCCGATGAGCGCTTCGCGCGTCCAGCCCAGATACGATTCATAGGCGCGGTTGCAGCCCAGATATGCGCCGTGAAGGTCCTTGAAGAACACCGGCGTGGGAATAGCGTCGATGAGGGCTGACAACAATTGCTGCGTGGCCTGTGACGCCTCCACCGCCTGGCGCGTCCGCTCGAACAGTTGCGCGTTATCGAGGGCAATGGCGATCTGGTCGGCCATGTTTTGCAGCACGGTGACGTTGGTGCCCTCGAAGGCCCGGGGCTCAGTCGATTGCACATCCAGCGCGCCCAGCACGCGATCGCCCACGCTCAGCGGCAGCGCAATTTCCGATCGGGTGTCGGGCAACAGCGGATTGCTGAAGCGCGGCACGTCACGCCCGACTTCGGCGGCCACCCGCGGCCGCCGCGACGTGATCACCGCGCCCACCATGGACTGGCCGTGAATTTCCAGTTTGTGGTGGAGGTTCTTCAGCACTTCACCGGCCTGGCCGGTGGCTTCGCGCAGCACGGCATACTGCCCGGTGTGATCCAGGGTAAACACCGCGGCATAGTAGAACCCAAAGCGATCGGTGATGAGGTTGACCACTTCGCGCAGCAGTTGATCGGTGTCCAGAATCGACGTGGCCGCGCGACCGACTTCGGCGCTGGCTTGCAGCTGCACCGCCAGGTGTTCTTGTTCCTGCTGGGTGCGCAGCTCATGCTGGGTGGCGATCTGATCCAGGAACGACACCGAGAACTGGCGCGTCAGTTTGAGCGCCGTGACTTCGTGCGGCGCGTCCTTTGCGACAATGTCGGTAACAATCGTGGACAGTAATTGGACCAGAGTTGAGGCTGTGGTGTAAGTCAGTCCCTGGCGTACCAGATCAGTCGCCAGTTCCCGAACGACACTCAGGTCGCTGACGTTCTCCAACCACGCGAACCAGCCGACACCGATGGATTCGGCGACTTCCATGGCGCGCTGCGGTGCGCCCAGCATGACCGTACCTTTGGGCGCGCGCATGCGCCAGGCCTGAGCCAGCTGGCCCAGGATCGCGTCGCGATGCGGGACCAGCGCCGCTGCCAGCTCGCGTCCGTCGCTTCCGCCAGGCGCTCGGGATTGTTTCTTCATCATTCGTTCTCCTGCGTCTGATCAGCCGGGTGGCCGTTGCTCCGGTCTGGCGCAAAACCTAATTGCACGCCCACACCGCTGATGCCGGTGATGCGGCTCAGTTCGTTGACGGCCACGCGCAGAATGGCGTCCAGGCTGGTGGGTTGGTGGATCTTGTCGGCGGTTTCGGCAATGGCGCGATCGCGCTGGGCAGACGATTGAGCCACATCGGTCAGGCGTTGATTCTCCAGCGCCAGCGCCAGCTGTTGCGCGATCCCGTCGATGAGGGCCTGCTCGTCGTCGGTGAAAGTGCGTGCCTGCTCGTCTTCGAGCGTGATGGCGCCGATTGGCGTGCCGCGCAGCTCGATCGGGATGTGGAGTGACAACCCCGGTGTTTGACCGGTTGGCGCTGCCCGGCGGTGTTCATAGTTCAAGGTCTGATTGAGCGTCTGCGTTTGCCAGGCTTCGCCTGTCAGGCGACGATTGAGGGCGTCCAGATCGGCCAGGGCTTGCTGTTGTTCGGCTCGCAGGCGAAGGTTGTCGAGCGCAGCGGCGGCCTGGGCAGCCAATAGCTGTGCCAGGTTTTCGTCGTCGATGGTAAACGGGTTGCCGGGCTTAGAGCGGGTAATAGCCAGGACACCCAGCACGCGGTTCTGCCACATCAACGGCACGCCCAGCGCACTGTGGAAGGGGGCATCGGCAAAGGTATCGGCTTGCCCGGCCCAGGCCGGATAGTCATCCACCCGCAAGATCAGGCCAGACTCATAGACCTTGCCAACCAGTCCTTCACCGATGCGCAACTGGCGGCCAGTCAAATCGGTCGAGCCGACGTTGATGGTGTGGCGCAGTTCCAATCGTTCCTGATCGACGGCAAACCACAGGCCCACGCCATCGGCATTCAACAACGAACTGCTCACCTCTTCGACGCGCTCGTACAACTTGATTTGATCGGGCTGGCCGGACAGCTCCAGAGCAGATTCCAGCAGGCCCGTTGTCTGTTCGGCGCGAATGCGCTCGCGCCGGTACTGCCGGGCGTTTGCAATGGCGATGGCGATCTGGTCGGCCATCGTTTGCAGCACGGTGGCGTTGGCTTCGTCAAAGGCCGCACTTTGAACCGACTGCACATCCAGTGCGCCCAGCACCCGGTTGCCGACAATGAGGGGCAGGGCGATTTCTGAGTGCGTGTCTGGCAGCAACGGGTTGGCGAAACGCACGGCCTCGGCGCCGACATCCAACGCAATGCGCGGGTGACGGTCCGTGATGGCCGCACTGACCATCGATTTGCCGCCGATCTCCAGTCGGTGGTTGGATTGTTTGAGCACCCAGGCTACATCGCCGGGGCCGCTGGCTTCGCGCAGCTCTGCCCACTGGCCGGCTTCGTCGACGAGAAACACGGCCACGTAGTAAAGGCTGAAGCGCGCGGCCAACAGCCGGACGATTTCGCTCAACAATTGATCGGGATCCAGAATCGAGGCGGCCACGCGGCCCACTTCGGCGCTGGCCCGGAGTTGAGTGGTGCGCGTTTCGACCCGCGCTTCCAGCGAATCGATCAGGCCGCGCATTTGCTGTGTCATCGAATTGAAGGTATGCCCCAACGTGCCGATTTCGTCTCTACTGGTGATCGCTGCCTGGCGGTTCAAATCACCACCTTCGATGGCGCGGGCCACTTCGGTGAGCTGGCCGATCGGGCGCATGGTGCGCGTAATGACCGTGGCGCTGAGCAGTGTGCCCGCCCCCATGATGACGATCAACATCGCGATCGCGATCAACACCTGCGTCGTCAACTGCCGAACGGTTTCGGTGCGGTTGCGGATGATGTCCACGACGCCGATCACCTGATTGGAGTAGTCGCGCAGCGGCGTGCTGAAAATCACGTAGCTCTGGTTGTCAATGTCGGTTCGATAAGTCTGATCGCTGTTTTGCAGGGCCTGTCGATAAGCGCTTTCACTTGAGAAGATCGGCTTCGCCAGGGTTGAGGCCTGCAGCACCAGATCGCTCAATGGCACCTGAGCCGTGTCGGAGAGCACACGAAACGTCGCAATTTCAGCCGGAACCCGGCTGAGCGTGATCTGCCAGTCGACGCCATATTCGCGCTTCAATTCTTCCAGCGCGGCCAGGCCCGGATCGAGGCCAAACTCCACGGTGCCGATGTGCTGCCCCTGATAAGTCACGGGCACCACGCCGCGCACGCCAATGCCGCCGCGCCCGATTTCCAACCCGGCAATGGGTCGCTGCTGCGCATTGGCGGCCAGCACGGTGAAGCGAAAACTGGACAGATCATCGCCAGACCGATCGAGCTGGTGCAACCGCAAGAACGAGGTAGCTGGCGGCAGGTGGAACTGGGCCTGCGACACGCCGTATTGATCGGCCAAGATCTGGTAAGCGGGATAGGTCAGATCGATCAGGCGCTGGCGATCGCCGGCGGCAAATGCGGCCTGCACCTCCGGATTCTCGGCCAGCTGGGTGGCCAGTGATAACGCCAGCTGCTTTTGCGCTTCGGTGGAGTTGTTGAAGGTCTGACGCAGTAAGTCCAGGTTAGACGATTCCTGAGTCTCCAGCGAATTGGTGGCGTACGCGATGATCAGCCCGATCAAGAGCGCCAGCACCAGCATGAACAGTGCGATGGTTGGAATGAGAATTTTTCGCGTGACCGTCATGCGTGCCTCCTAACTGCGCGCACTGGTTTCAGGTTGAAGCTGCGATTGATCGGCCGGTTCGAGTTCTGTCTGGCCCACGGTTACTTCGGTGCGGCCCACCTGTAAGGCGTGGCCCAACTCGTCACCCGCGATCTGGATGATGCTCTGCAGGTTGGACGCGGCCAGCATCTTGCGGCTGACCTCGGCAATGAATTGTTCGCGCTGTGCGCGGCGCTCGGTCTGTTCCAACAGGCGCGCATTGTCCAGAGCCAGTGCAACCTGGTCGGCCACCGCTTGCATGAAGGCAATATCGTCGTCGCTCCACTGGCGCGGCTGGCTCACTTCGCCCACCTGGAGTGCGCCCAATACTTCGCCGCGCAGCATAATCGGGGCGGCCAAACTTGCCTGATAGGGTGTTTGCGCCTGATCATCGCCGGTCTGCGTCCAGGCCACCGGCTGCCGGGTTTCCACTGCCAGTTCGACTTCCGGTAACGTCGTCGGCAGATCGACCTTGACCCCGCTCCGCGCGTATTGCTTATACCGTACCTGGCCGGGCGACTGTTGCAGCTGATTGGCCCAGGCTTGCCCGGTAAGCTGGCGGGTGAGTGATTCGAGATCGCGCAGACTGTGTTGCTGGGCCTGTACCAACTGCAAGTTTTCCAGAGCAATCGCCACTTGACTGGCGACCTGGTCAAGCACGGGCGTGTTCGGAACCAGGTAGGCGGTCCGATCGCGGTTGGCGAAGTTAAGCGTGCCTAAAGCGCGCTCGCCAATCAGCAAGGGCAGACTCATTGCGGCGCGGAAGCCCTGATGTTGCAGCTGCGTCAGGTCTTCCAGCGGGGAAGCACTTGAGTCGAAGTCCCAGCTAATGGCCGCCTGGCGGGAGGCCAACGCCTGACCGCTCAACGTATTCCTTGTCAATCGAACCGGACCTTCAGTAATGAGGTGCTCTGCGTCGGCGTGCAACTGATATTCGCGGAGATGGGCGCCTTCACTCTGGACCAGGCTGAGGCTCAGGTAATCGTGTGGCACAATGCCGCTGACGGCAGTCACCAGCGCTTGATAGAGTTCCTCGGTGCTCGTCGCGGAGTACAGGCTGCGGCTGAGTTGGGCGAGATTAGCCTGTAACTGTGATTGTCGCTCGATCTGTTTGAATTGCTCAGCGTTATTGAGCGCCACCGCGATCTGGTTCGCCATCGATTGGAGGATGGCCGCATAGGATTCATCGAAAGCCGCCGCCTGTGTCGATTGCACATCCAACGCGCCGAGGACCCGATTGCCGATCGTGAGGGGCAGGGCGATCTCGGACCGCGTATCCGGCAGCAGCGGATTGGCAAAACGAACGGCCTTCGCGCCGGTATCCAGGGCGATGTGCGCCCGGCGCTGAGTGATGGCTGCGCCGACCATGGATTGGTCGTTGACGTCCAGAAAGTGGCCGCGTTCTTTCAGCGCCTGGCCCGCCTGGCCGCTGGCTTCGCGCAGCACAGCCGATTGGCCGGCGCTGTCCACCATGAACACGGCGACATAGTAGAAGCCAAATCGTCGGGCGATCAGGTCGACGACTTCGCGCAACAGTTGATCTTGATCAAGGATGGCTGCGGCGGCGCGGCCCACTTCCGAACTGGCGCGCAGCTGCTCCGTGCTGGTAGTCAGCGATTGTTGTGTTGATTGCAGTCGCCCGGCCATCTCGTTGAAGGCGGCGCTCACTTTGGCCGCTTCGGACACGCCTGACACATTGACCCGCGCCGTCAAATCGCCCGCTGCCAGTTGCTGAGTAGCCCTGGTGAGTTCGTTCAGCGGGCGGCTGATGCTGCGCATCAGCGCGGTGCTAATGACAGAGGCAATCAGCAGCGTGACCGTGGCGAAGATAATGCTCCAGATTTGTTGCAGTAACAACTGGTTGATACGGTTCTGAATCACGGCCTCCAACGCGGGCGAGGCCGCATCGTACAGCCGATAACTCTGACTTAGCGCCTGCTGGCCCGCTGCGACAAATTCAGCCGATGTCATCGACACGGCCGCTGAGTTAACGACGCGCTCTTCCAGCGCAGTCAGGAATTGCTCCGAAGCGTCAATATTCGCCTGGGCCGGCGTTGTTATCAGCGGCTTCAGGTTTTGGGCGGGGTTGTTGTCCAGCGCCACCTGGAGGCTGGTTTTCATGGCCGCCAGATTCGATTTTATTTGGCCGCTGCGAATCAAGAGCTGCGCTTTTTCGTCGGGGGTTATCGTTTGCCGCTCGACAACACCGCGGCCGAGCATCAGCGTCTGCGCAAGCAAGTCTTGCGCCTCCGGCAGTCGCAGCAGGACCACATCCATCATGTAGTAACTGTCCAGGTCCGGATCGAGGATCAAGTATGACGCATCGCCGACCAGCGCGATGAGCGTGCGGACATCGGTCACGATCTGGGCGTGCAGCTGGAGATTGGTATCGAAGTTCAGGTTCTGCCAGTTTTGTTTCAGCTCTAGCCACTGCCGCTGCAAGGCTCGCACGGACCCGGTCGATTTGAACGCGCCGCCGTACTTTTGGTCGACCTGATCGAGATCGACAAAGTCCTGGTCGATTTTTGCCTGCAGCTGAGCCAGCCGTTCGGCCCGGGCAGTTGTGCCGACAATGAGCTGGTCGTGCACCAGCTGTTGATGCTGTTGAACGTCGTCCATCAACTGGCGGGTGGCGCGCAGGTATTGCGTGCCGAACTTTTCCTGATAGCCATAGCGGTCGATGCGTATGCTCGAGTCGCTGGCCAACAGACCGACGGCGACGACCGCCGGCAGCGCGAACAGCAAGCCGACCAACAGGTATTTCTGGGAATATCGCAGCCCGTCAAACCACTTTGCGATTGAGGTGAGTCTGGCCCTCATCTAAGCCCTCCACTCGACCATCTGCCACTGGCATTCATTGCCCACCCCGCTTCGGATCGATAACTTCATCGCGCGGCGCTTGTCCGCCATTGTGGCGGCGACTGGCGCCAGCCGCTTTACCCAACTGCGCGTGCGCGTGTGATGTGTCCAGGGCCTGGCTTAGCTCTTCGGTCGCCGCCTGCAGAATCGAGTCGATATCGGTTGTCTGCTGAAGATGCTGAGCGATTCGGCTCAGGCGCGCTTCACGTTGTGCACGCCGCTCGGTCTGCTCCAGCAGGCGCGCATTGTCGATGGCGACGGCAATTTCACTCGCCACAGCCTCGAGCAACGATCGATCGCTGGCGCTCCACGCGCGATCGGGATCGGCATCCTGTAACTTCAATGCGCCGATCGGTTCGCCGCGCACCACGATCGGGGTGTTGAGCGTGGCGGATGTCGCTGCGCTCTGGTCGCCGGGCGCGACATCTCGAATCGTCAGTGCGCCGCCCAGCGGCGCGGTGTACGCTTGCCAGGCTTCACCTGTCAGGCGTCGATTGATCAGGTCCAGCTGCTTTAACGCCGCCTGTGTTTCGGCCAGCGAGCGCTGATTCTGAATGACAACGGCTGCCTGACCGCTGAGGGTCACCAGCGTTTGAATGTAATCGGCGCTGAACGTGCGCGCCTGCCGATAGCCCACGATCAAGATGCCCAGCGGGTTCTGACCGGCGACCAGGGCCAACGCCACGATGGCTTCCGCGCCAAAACGGTGCATGAGTGTGCGCAGCGCGGGCGGCACCTCGTCGGCACTGGCGTCTGGCACGACCAGCGGCTGTGCGGGCGTGACCGTACTGACGACGGGCAGCTGTTGCGCCGTGAGGCGTGTGCCGGGCCGGATGAGCTGGGTCATGGCGGAAAAATCGGCGTGCACCCAGGTAGCCACGAATTCGAAGTAGGCCGGTTGACCCATCTCGTCGCGCGGACCGAACAACGTAATGCTCGCGCGGCTGGCGTCGGGCGTAATGTGACTGATGAGCGTGCGCAACAGGCTATCGGTATCGGTGGCCGTGCTCATTTCCTGGCTGGCGGCAAACAGGCTGCGGGTATTCGTCAGGGTCGATTCGGTTTGCCGGAACAATTCGGCGTTGCTCAGGGCAATGGCAATCTGGTCGGCCATGGCTTGCAACACAGCCGCACTGGTGTCGTCGAAGGCGGCGGTCTGCGCCGATTGCACGTCCAGCGCGCCCAGTACGCGATTGCCCACCATCAGGGGCAGGGCGATCTCCGATCGGCTGTCGGGCAAGAGCGGGTTGGCGAAGCGCACGGCCTCCGAGCCGGTGTCCAGCGCGATGCGCGCCTGGCGCGCCGCAATCGCGTCACCCACCATCGATTGGCCGCCCGCTTCCAGCCGGTGCTGCCGTTCTTTGAGCACGCGCCCGGCTTCACCCGTGGCGGCGCGCAGTTCAGCCCACTGCTGTGACGCGTCGAGCGTGAAGACCGCGGCATAGTAGAAGCCAAACCGCTCGGTGATGAGCGTGACGATGGTGCGCAACAGCTCTTCCGTGTCAAGGATCGAGGCGGCGGCGCGGCCCACTTCGGCGCTGGCCTGCAGTTGGGCGGTGCGCATTTCAACCCGAGTTTCCAGCGAATCGATCGAGTCACGCAGCTGCGCCGTGAGCGAGTCGAGTGTATTGCCCAGCTGGTTGAATTCGTCACGCGTCTCAAGTTGGGCACGGGCCATGAGATCGCCGGCGAGCTGGCGGCCGGCTACCGCCGCCAGATGGCGCAGCGGCCTCAGCACGGTGAGGTCAGTAGAGACCCACAACACCGCAAAGGCCAGCAATGCCAGGCCGGTGGCGATGGCCAGCGCCGTGACCTGGTTCTGTCGCAGCGTGCTCAGCGCCGCAGTTCGTGGAATGCTAATCTCGATCGCGCCGACGGTCCGATCGGGGTAAGCCTGAATGGGCGCGACGAGGGTCAGCCACTGTTCTGCGTCGTTACCCACTACCTGGTATTCAGTCCGATTGGTCGACATGGCGCGTTCGTAGGCAGCCGGCAATGTGTTGGGAATGGCCTGTGACGTGCTGGCATAGAAGAAGATCTGATTCGTCGGAGCGGCGGGCGCATCGGCGGCGGGCGCCAGGCCAGCGGGTGCTGCGCCGTCATACGACACCCACAGGCGATACTCGCTGCCGGTGCGGCTCTTTAAGTCGTTGAGGAAGGGCTGATCGTAATCAAGGCCCACTTCCAGCAGACCCAGAAACTCACCCTGATCAAACAGCGGCGACACGCTGCGGATGCCTAATCGGTTGGGGCCAATTTCTAAACCAGCGGTCGTCTGGCGAGCGGACAGCGCCTCGGCTGCCGTGCGGCGGTAAGTGATATCGTCGCCATATTGCTCGGGTTTGTGGATGCGCACGAAGACGCTGCCATCGGGTTCTTCCAGATACAGATGGACGATGCCGTACTCAGCCTTGAGTGTGTTGAAGACCGGCGTCAACAGTTGCACCAGACCTTCACGGTCGCGCGCCTTGAACAGCGCCTTGATATCGGCCCGGTCAGCCAGACTGGTAGAGAGACTGGCCGCCGATCGTTCGTGATCGGCTACGGTGGCGCGGTAGCTGTTGTACAGGCGTGTCAGGCGTTCTTGCTCGGCGGCCAGGTTTTGCTGTTGTGCGCCGTCGACGTTCAACCAGGTTTCCAACCCGATAATGATCACGAGTGTCACGGCTACCAGGATCAGCAATTTGGCGCCGACGCTTACGGTATGTTTCGCCAGCGGCAGGGCGGGCTGGTCTTCATCGGCCGGCAGGCTGGACCAGCCCAGTCGTCGGGACAGACTACGCGTTGACATCAGGCCGGTCTGAAAGACCGCCAGAGTTAAGCCGGCCGTCAACATCAATTGCAGCATGACTGCCGAAGCCAGTGGGCCGATGACGCTGCGCCCGACTGTCTGGCTGAGCGAACTCATGATCTGGATGGCAATCAGGAACACCAGGGCTTCACTAAGCGGCCGCCGGTGTGATCGAGTCCGCACGTAGATCAAGAAGGCCAGCGTGATGAACTGGCTCACCGGCAGATGCGTGACGCGAAAAACGGCGCTGAGCGGGGTGTTCGTAAACAGCGCCAGATCGACCAGGCCCGGACTGTAGCTGCGCGGATCAAGGCCGGAATAGACAAACCGGGTCTGGAAGATTGCGTCGCTGAGTACCAGCACCACGGGCACGGCGATGACCAGCGCCAACGTTAGCGCCAGCGGTCTGCGGCGAAGCCAATCTGGCCGGAAGATGCGGATGTAGAACAACAAGAGGCCGGTGGGAACTTGAAAAACAACGACGGTGGCGAGCATGGCCCAGGGAGCGGCCTGTTCAAGCATAGTTGAGTTGGCCATGCCCGCGATGCCCAGGCCATACAGGCCAAAGCCGGTCAGGAAGATCGACAGCGTGATGTTGGATGCCATGCGCCGATCCAGCCACAGCACAACCAGGGCTAACACCAGTCCGGTGACGCCCAGCGCCAGCGTCAGACTTTGAAGTGAATTGAGACTCATGCCTCACTCCTTGCGGCGTGATCGGGCTGCATCGCATCTGGCCCGCCGTTGCCGGACGCCTCGACCTGCGGCGCATGACCCGGCGCAATTTCGACGACCGACATGGCCGAGTGCGTGGCGGCGCGCAATTCTTGCGCGGCGATGTTGAGCACTTGCTCTACGCTTTGCGCATTGCGCAGCCGGCTGGAAATGCGATTGATGGTGCGTTCACGTTCGGCATCACGCTGTGTCTGGTCGAACAATCGGCGGTTTTCAATGGCGATGGCCATTTGTTGGGCCAGCGCCGTGAAGGGCCGAATCTCACTTTCGACAAAGATATGGGTGTGTTCTGACTCCAGCAACAGCAGTCCCAGCTGCTGTCCGCCAACCCACAACGGCAAGATGGCGACAGCGCCGATCTTTAATCGGCGCAACAGCGCTGCCGTGTTCGGATCGATCCGTGGATCACTCGTCAGGTCGTTTGAGAACAGCGGCTCGGTGGTTCGCGCAAAGTTAATCGCCCGCATGACCTGCGGCGAGAACTGCGTGCCGATCGGCTGGGGCGGCTCGCCGATTCCGCTGTACCACGCGGCTGAGACCGTGGCAGCCATGAGCTCATCACTGCCGGCGGCAAACTCAAACAGCCACAACACGGCGCGGTTGATGTCCGGCACGGCGACGCTCTCGGCAAACGTGGCGATCATGCTGTTCAGATCGGGCGCGGCCGACAACCGCCGGCTGGCATTGTAGAGTCGCTCGGTTTCTCCCAGCGCCGTTTGCACCTGTTCCAGCAAGCGCGCATTATCGATGGCAACGGCCATTTGATCGGCCAGACCGTTGAGCACGCGCACTTCTTCGGGCGTGATCTGCGCGCGGCCCGTGCGTTGATAGCCGGCTTCGATCAGGCCGATGGCTTCGTCGCGCAACCGTACCGGCACGAAGGCCCGCACCAGATTGGCGTGACCCTCGCGCTCGTAGATGGCCCGATCGAACCGCTCGTCCCACCCGTCGATTACTTCAACCTGACCCTTACGCACGATATCCATGGTGATGTCGTTTTGCACCGCCTCGAGCGGACGCCGCAGACCCTGTATGCGGGCCGCGCTGCCTGTGCCGCGCACAGTCGTGATCTGCCCGGCTTCATGCTCGATCAGCGCAATGGCAATGTGCGAGAAATTCAAGCGGTGCTGCAGCGTATCTACCAGCGCGTCGAGCACCTGCGGCACGTCCAGCGCCTGGGACACTGCCTGGCTGAACTCTTGCAGAATCTGCGTCTCGCGCAGGCGACTTTCGGCTGCGGCGCGGGCGTCGCGCGTCTGTTCAAAGAGCCGCGCATTCTGAATGGCGATGGCCGCCTGGGCTCCGAAGACTTGCAACAGGTCACGATCATGTTCGGTGTACGCCCCGCGTGTGACATAGTTCTGAACGGCCATAACGCCCAGGATCTGATCGCCCAACAACAGCGGGACGCCAAGCCACGATTGAGCAGCCGCGCCCACGCGCTCCAGGTCATGCTCTTTGAGCCACTGGTCAACATCTTCCTTGATTAACACGCTGCTGCGCGTGCGGATAATGTAGCCCGTCATGCCCTGATCGGCCGATATGGTAGTGATGCTTTGATCGACGACGGACTCGCTGGCGTTGATGACGAAGCTCACTTCATGCTTCGCCGGATCATACAAACCGATGTAGAAGTTGGCGGTATCGATCAGGCGGGAGGCGCCCTGATAAATCTGCTGCAACACCTGGTCCACGGCCAGCTGCGCACTCAGCGACTGAGACAGGTCGAAGAGCGCCGTTTGTTCTTCGGCGCGGCGCTGCGTTTCCTGGAACAGTCGCGCGTTTTCAATGGCCGTGGCGATCTGGCTGGCCATGATGCGCAGCGCGTTGATGTCGTCGTCGGTGAAGGCCGACAGCTGCGTCGATTGGATGGTGAGCGCGCCGATGATCTGGCCGCGGCTGATCAGCGGGAGCGCCATTTCCGATCGGGTGCGCGGCAGTAACGGATTGCTGAAGCGCATCGTCTCCACGCCCGCATCCAGCGTGACGCGCGGTTCGCCTGTGGCGACGCACCGGCCAATCATGGACGCGCCGCCGACCTCCAGACGGTGGTGGGCGTCCAGCATCTTGCGGCCGGCTTCACCCGTGCCGGCGCGCAGTTCCGCCCACTGGCTGCTCTTGTCGACGAGGAACAAACCGGCATAATAGAGATCGTAGCGTTCGCGAATGAGTTCGACGACGACGGGCAGCAGTTTGTCGGGATCGAGGATGGTGGCTGCGGCGTTGGAGATCTCACTGCCGGCTTGCAGCTGCACGGCGCGGCGCGCCTCGACAGTCAGCAGGCGTTCGCGCTCCGCCTCGATTTGCTTGCGCTCGGTAATGTCGCGGCCAATGCCCACGATACCGTCGATCTGGCCGTCGGCGTTGCGGAACGGCACTTTCGTCGTAGACAGCCAGCGCGGTTTGCCGTCTGGCCCGGCCGACGCCTCTTCCATATTCGTCAACGCCTGGCCGCTGCTGATAATGGCCTGTTCGTCGGCAACGTACTTTGCGGCAAATTCGCGCGGGAAGAAGTCCAGGTCGGTCTTACCGATCAGCGCTTCAACTGACGGTGCGCCCGCCAGAGCCGCCACCGGTTGGTTGGCGACCAAGAACCGTCCCTGCCGGTCTTTGACATAGACCATGTCGGGCACGTTGTCGATCAGAATCTGCAGGCGCTGAGCGGTTTCCGCCAGCCGCTGCTCGGTCTGCTTGCGCGCGGTGACGTCGCGGTGCACGGCCAGGAAGCCCACCAGATTGTCGGCGCTATCGATGATGGGGGTGTTGGCGCCCTCGACCGTGATGAGTCGGCCGTCTTTCGTCTTGTTGACCAGCTCGCCGGCGACGGTGCCTCTGGCTTTCAGCGTCTGCCAGAAATGCTGGTACCGTTCTTGGGGAATGACGCCTGACTTCAAAATGCGCGGCGTCTGGCCCACCGCTTCGGCGGCCGAAAAACCGTAGGTCTTTTCAAAAGCCGGATTGACATACTCGATCGCGCCATCCAGATCGGTGATGAAGATGGCATCGCCCGATCGTTCCATGCCCAGCTTAAAGCGCAACATTTGTTCTTCGCCGCGTTTGCGTTCCCGGATGTCTTGCATGATGGCGATGAAGTGCGTGATCTCGCCGCCGCTGGCGCGCACCGGGGTGATGGTAATTTCCTCGTCATATTCACGGCCATCTTTGCGTCGATTGATCAACTCGCCGTGCCAGTTCTGGCCCGCCAGAATGGTTTGCCACATAGTGCTATAAAACTCGTTGGACTGCCGGCCCGAGTTGAGAATTCGCGCGTTCTGGCCGACGGCTTCCTCGAAAGTGTAGCCCGTCAACTGGGTGAAAGCGGGGTTCACCCAGATCATCTCCCCGTTCCGATTGGTAATGGCGATCCCGTTGGCCGCTGCCTCCAGGGCTGAGGTGCGCAGTTTCAGCGCTTGCTCGGCGCGACCCAGCTCGGTAGCGTCCCAGAACATGATCTGGATGCCGATCAGCTGCTCCTGGGCGTCATATAGCGGGTTCTTAATAGTGCGGACGAAACCCTGTTCGCCGGTCCCCAATACCTCGTGCGCCTCCAGGAATTCCGCAGACTTGCCGCTCGCCATCACGGCCTGATCGTCGGCGCGATATTTCTCGGCCAGTTCGGGCGGATGGATGTCAAAGTCGGTCTTGCCAATCAACTCCTCCAGACTTAGACCCACCAGTTCGCAGTAGTTACGGTTACCGTAGGTGAAACGGCCGTGCTTATCCTTGCGGCACAGGTTCTCGGGAATGGTATCGACCAGCGATTGATAGAGCGTCTCCGAGGTCCGCAGTTGGGCTTCGGCCTGTTTGCGGGCGGTAATATCGTAGAACCCACTGAGGACGGCGCGTTCATTGTTGTAGACCAGCGGTTGGACGTCCAACATGACCCACAACAGCGAGCCATCACCCCGCTTCAGGCGCAATTCGTAATTGACCACGCGACCATCGCGCTGCAGGGCGGCCAGAATCTTCTGGCGATCGGCCGGCGCATCGTAGAACTCCAGCGTGGTGTGGTTAAGCATTTCTTCGCGCGGGACGCCAAACATGGCGCTGGCGCGCGCGTTGACGTACAACGGGCGGCCATCGGTGACGCGGGTGATCAAAATGGGAATGGGGGTGGCTTCGACGATGGCCTGAAAACGCGCCAGAGCCGCATTGTCCACCGGGGTAGCGCTGGCCGCCTGCTCAGTCGCGGCCGGTTTAACGCTGTCTTCGATAATGCCCAACACATAGCGTACCTGACCGTCTTCGTCAGTCAACGGCACGCGCCGCGTTCGCCGCGTGAGGATGCTGCCGTCAAGAGCGGTGGAAGCCGTCTGTGAATCGTCTGCCTGGCCGCTTTCCAATACCTGGTCGTCGATCTGCCACGCTTCGTCGGATTGTTCTTTGTCCACATGACCGACGAGCATACCCGCCGGCCGGCCCAGCAGATCGCCACACGCATCGTTGACAGCTACCCA
>JAUQXD010000908.1 GCA_030834835.1 Thermoflexales bacterium
AGCCCGATCGTGATCCGCGCCCGATCGGGCTGCGTGGCTCGATCGGGTTTTTGAGTCGGCACGGGCAGCGTCGCCCCCGAATCCAGTGATTGCTCGAAGGCATCAGCCAACTCGATCGCGGTCGCGTAGCGATCGGCCGGATCTTTCGCCAGCGCGCGCAAGATCACCTGCTCACAGGCCGAGCTGATGGCGGGATTGATCACATGCGGCGCGGGCGGCGGTTCGGCCACGTGCTTGAGCATGACGGACATCGGCGTCTCGGCATGAAAGGGCACATCGCCCGTGACCAGTTGATAGAGGATGACGCCCAGCGAGTAGATGTCACTGCGCGCATCGACGGGCTGACCCTGCGCCTGTTCGGGCGACATGTAATCGGGCGTACCGATGCCCACGCCGCTGGCCGTGATCTGCGCGTGACTGGCCATGACCTTGGCCAGGCCAAAGTCCATAAGCTGCACCCAGTGGCCGTCTTGCAGCAAAATGTTGCCGGGCTTGACGTCGCGATGGATGATACCCTGCGCGTGCGCGTAATCGAGCGCCTCCGCAATCTGGCGCAGCAACCGCGCGGCGCGCGCCGGATCGATCGGGCCGGCCTCCATCAGGTTTTTCAGCGTGCCACCTGGCACGTACTTCATCACCAGGTACGGCATGCGCTGAACCTGGCCGAAGTCGTACACGGGCAGGATGTGCGGATGATCGAGGTGGGCGATGGCCTGCGCTTCGATCTTGAAGCGCTCGAGAAAACCCGGCTGATCGACCAGATATTCGGGCAGCACTTTAACAGCCACAACGCGATCGAGCGCCGGCTGATGGGCGCGATAGATCGTCGCCATGCCGCCGCTGGCCAGCGGTTCGATGAGCTGGTATTGACCGAGGTTGAAACCAGAAAGATCAGACATGAGATGGCAATGCGTAATTCGTACTGCGTATGGAGTACATTGGTAAATTGGTAAGTTGGTAAGTTGGTAAATTAGTGACTCGTCCACTGATAATCGATCAACCCGTCGAGCGGTCAACCGATTGACCAATCTACTAATCTACCAATCTACTAATCTACCCATTCCTAATCTACCAATTTACTACTCTACCAATTCCTCGCCAACTCCACCAACGCCCGCACGCCAAAGCCGGTGCCGCCGCGAATGACGTAGGGTAAATGCGTGCGCGGATAGAGCGCTGTGTAACCAATCTTGTCGACGACCATGCCGGCGATGTCCCAGTGCGCCCACGGATACGACGCGAACTCGGCCAGGAAGATGGCGCTGGTGCCCACGCCGCCGAAGCGCCCGCCGGTGTTCTTGATGTCGGCGTTATCGCTGCGCACCTTGTCCAGATAATCGTCAAAGAGCGGCAAACGCCATAGTTTTTCGGCGCTGGCGTTGCTGGCGATTTTCACCTTGCGCGAGAGATCGTCGTCGTTGCAGAAGAACCCGGCGGATACATTCTCGCCCAACGCGATCACGCACGCGCCCGTCAGCGTCGCCAGATCGATCACGGCTTGCGGCTTGAAATCGGCCGCGTAGCACAGCGCGTCGGCCAGGATCAGGCGGCCCTCCGCATCGGTGCTGATCACTTCGATGGTCTTGCCGTTGCGGGCGGTCAGCACATCGGCGGGGCGATAGGCCGTGCCGCCGGGCAAATTCTCGCACGTGGGCACAAGGCCGACCACATGTACTGGCAGCTTCAATCGCGCAATCGCGACTACTGCCCCGATGACGGCCGCCGCGCCGCCCATGTCGTCCTTCATCGCTTCCATGCCGTCGGCGGGCTTCAGGCTGATGCCGCCGCTATCGAAGGTGATGCCCTTGCCGACAAACACCAGCGGCGCGGCATCGGAGCCTTTGTACTCCAACTCGATAAACTGCGGCGGATTGATCGAACCCTGTGTGACGCCCAGCAGTGCGCCCATCTTCTGCTCGCGAATCCACTCGATGTCGTGCACGATACAGCTCACGCCCGCTTCGGCCGCGATGCGCTGCGCGGCTTCGGCCAGCCTGGCTGGAGTCAAGTAGTTGGGCGGCTCATTGACCAGATCGCGTGTGTGATTGACGCCAATGGCGATGCCTTCGCCCGCGCGCGCGCCCGCCTCGATGGCGGCAAACTTCGTTGCATCAAATTCGACCAGCGTCAACGACTCGATCGGGCCGCGCTCGCCGGACACATGCCGATGCTCGGTCCATTTGTACAGGCCCAACAGCGTGCCTTCGACCACGGCCTGCGCGGCCAGCGCCGGATCGATCTGACCGGTGCCTGCGCCGTGCGCCGTCGACGCGATCGACTTGCAGCCTAAATCACGCGCTTTCTTCGCGGCCATCGCGGCGGCCTGCCGCACGCGATCGGCTGAAAAATCAGCCACTTTGCCCAACCCCACGACAATGACGCGG
>JAUQXD010000909.1 GCA_030834835.1 Thermoflexales bacterium
TCCCAGCGCCAGCAAAATCGCCAGGGCGGAGATGGCCGAAAACAACAGCCGCCCCTGAAAAGCCCGAATAAGCGTTACCCAGCGCAGTAAACCGATAAAGACCAAGACCGACCAGGCTGCCAGCGCGATGATGGGTTCCAATTCGTGCAGCGCAGATCGTCGCAGTCGGCGCAGCGCCAGGCCGCCACCCGCGATCGCCCCGATGACCAACACGGTATAAACGCCGAAAGCCCAATCGGGGAGTTGAATACTGAACCAACCCAGTACACCCCAGGCTGAAAACCACAAACCGGGCAGTTCCGAGATCAACGCAACGACAGTGACTTCGGTGCGTCGTCTGCCCAGCAGATTGAGCATCATGTTGATACCGGTCGGATCGCCGTACAGCTGCACATTGCGAAGGTACCACCAGCCGGCGATGGCGACCGCTGCCACACTCACGATCAACACCGATCGCACACCCCATCGCCAATCCCGCTGCTTCACTGCCAGGTAACTGATGACCGCCAGTGAGAATCCCAGCAAGATCAGCCCGCCGAGTTTAGCCAGCGGCGCCAGCCCCACCGTGATCGCCAGCGCCAGCAGCACGCGCAGCGACCGATCGCCGCGCCACAGCCGCGCCAGCAAATACAGCCCGCACGCCGCCAGCGCATTGATCGCATTGTCATTGTTGACCGAAGCGCTCAGGTAAATGAACTGTGGATTGAAAGCCACGAGCAGCATGGCCGCTGTCGCAATGGGTTTGCGATCAGGGAAGAGCTGGCGCGCCAGCGCATACGTCATGCCAACTGTGATCAAGCCCAGGCCAATCGACAGCCAGCGCAAAACGTGAACCGCCAGTGCGGTGTCGTGATACGGAAAAGCCTCGCGCGCAGTATGAATGTAGTGGTTCTTATTATTCGGCGAGCCGGGTGAGCCGATGTTGACTTGCGGATTGCGGCGCACATAGTCACTGGCCGCGCTCACATCGATCCCGGAGATCAGCAGTGCGCCGGCCAGATAATACAACGGCGGCTGGCTCCCCTCTTGCCAGTACAAAGTGCTAACCGTCGGGTCCTGCACTGGCAGCTGGCCCGTCTGACGAATGTGCTGTACCACAAAGAAATGGGTCGATTCGTCCGGCGCTTCAAAGATCGGCGAAGCCACGCTGTAAATCACGCTCAGCGCCAGATAAGCGGCCAGAATGATCCGGAAATCCAGCCACCGCGCGATCGAGTAGTTACGCCCCTGCTGAACGGTCTGCATAATGGATCGTCCGTGCGCCGCGACCCGCATGGTCACGGCTGCACTGAAATAATCACCTGATTATCTTGCACCTGCGCGCCAGCCGAATCGACGACGGGCAGCCGCGTTCCGTCGGCCAATCGATACAACCCCAGCGCCAATTTCGCGCCCGCCGGCGCCGTCACTGGAATCGAGCGTTCTTCGACGAACGTCTCGCCCGCGCGCCAGACCGAGGTCGGATAATCGCCATCGAAGGGCTGACTGTCGCCCTGCCCGATCTGCACACCATCCGCAGTCAGCAGATGCGCGAAGATAGTGAAATCTTCCGCGCCATCTTTCAGCACTCGCCAGTACAGTCGATAGCGCACTTCGTTGGCCTGCGGATCGACCTCGTACCCGAGCAACTCGATCACATCGCCCAATCGATAGCGCGCCTCAATCGAGGGGGCTGCCACGGTCCGATCGGGCGGGAGCGACCCCGCCGTGAAGATCACCGACGAGACTGCCAGCCCATTGATCGTCGGCGTCAGTTCAACATCGCGCGCGCGATCCTTCAACCCGATCTGTACGCGCAGCACCGTCGGCCGCACGGCGTCGGCCTGCAATCGCACGTGATACGGATCGGCAAAGACCTGCCCGGCCGCGCACTGCCGTGTGCCAAACAGGCCGCGATACGGATACGCATCACGTTTGCCGATCTCGCTCAGGCCGCGCCCATACACAATGACGAACACGCTCAGGTCCGCCCCGGGTTGGCGCAGGCATTGCCAGTAGAGCGTGAATTCAGCCGTGCCGTCACTCGTGGCGCGCGCCGGGGCCACATACCCCAGCAACCGCATGTTCGCGCCGAAATCCACCTCCAGCGGCGTGAGCGTCGCCGGAACTTGATCGGGCGCGAGCATGATCGGTCCCGCGTATACTGGCGCGATGTAGGCGATAGGCGAAATCGCCGCGACGAGCAGCATAAACGCGGGTATTACCCAACGCAGTTTTCGCCATTGGCCGGGGACCAATTGATCATTGCGCATTAAAAATTGGAAATTGAAAACCGTGTCCCACCCCAGCCACAGCCCCAGCGAAATCACTGCGATGCCCGTAAACATCAAACGGCCTTGCGAGGCCGGCGTCATCAACGTCCAACGGATGACGCCCACAAATACCAGCAGCGCATAACTCAGCAGGACGAGCAGCGATAGTGCCGGTTCGCGGCGTCGATTGACAGCCAGCCACATCATCAGGCCGACCAACGCAAGTGCGGTAAACGCATCAAAAATTGTATAGGCGATCGAGATCGTCAGGATATTGACCGCGCCAAACAACGCCCAGTAGGAGTAACGGAAGCCGTCGAACTCGGCGATCAGTTGCCCGATCGTCTGAGGCGTTATGCGCGGCCCGGCAATCGCCGCCATCATATCGAGACCGAACGGATCGCCGTACAACTGCACATTGCGTAGATACCACCAGCCCGCGGCGATCACGACGATGGCAATCAACAAGATGCCCGTGATCAACCACGCGCCCCATTCGCGCCCGGCCAGGACCTCGGAGGTTTTGGTTTGCGAGTCAGCCCGGTTCGTCCGCTCGCGAAAACCTCCGAGGTCTAAATGACGGACCGTCAACATCGCGCCCACGATCGGCAGCAGCGTTAAACCACTGATCTTTGTCAACGCCGCCGCGCCTAACACCACACCCAATGCGACACGCCTTAACCACGCGGCACGATCGAGTTGGTCTTCCTGATAGATGACCACCGTCAAATACAACGCCAGGCTTGACAGCGCGATCACCAGATTGTCGTTGTTGACCGACACCGAGATGAAGATGAACATCGGGTTGAAAGCGATGAGGGCCGCCGTACCGATCGGGATGGAAGATCGATCTGGAAACAGGCGGCGCGCCAGGGCATATCCGCAGCCGATCGTGATCGCCCCCAACCCGATCGAGATCAGGCGAATCAGCTGCACCGCCAGCGCCACACCCTGCCACGGAAAATTCTCGGCGGGCGAATGGATGGTGAGATTGCGATTGGCTTCCAGCGAGGAGTTGCCGGGCTGCGCATGCGGATTGAAGATGGGGCGCGGCCGATCGTCGGTTTGATCGAACCAGGCGACCAGCGGCGACATGAGCCAGTAATACAGCGGCGGCTGACTGCCTTCCTGCTCCCAGGCCGTTTTCACGCCGGCCTGTTGCACGGGCAATTCGCCTGTCAGGGCGATGTGGCGCACCACGGCGTAGTGCCACACTTCGTCAGATGCTTCAAAGATCGGCGTGGCGACGCTGTACAGCACGCCCAACAGCGCGTAAGCAATCAGGATGATTCGGAGCGGGGAGTGCAGGTTTCTCATGGCGCAATCGTAATCGCGCCGAGATCGATCGACGTGGCCCCGTCGGCTGGCAGCAACACCTCACCCGATTTGCGTTCGGCCAGCGTCAGCAGCGCGCGATAGTCGCCCGGCGCAAGCGGTGTGTCCGATTTCAACATCACGTCCTGACGAATGTATTTATCCACCGGCCAATCGCGCACCGACCAGTTGTCGAAGATCGTGCTGCTGGACACGGCACACGGCGCGCCCGTCGCATCGATCAGCGTAATCGTGGTCGCCAGATTGCGCTGGCCGGGCGCGCTTAATCGCCAGTAGATCGACAGCCGCACCGCCTCATCCGTCTGTTCGATCGCGCTCACACCCGCCAGCCGCAGCGCATCGGCCGGCCATGCTTCCTCACGCACCCGGGCGTCGGCGGGCAACGTGTCGAACACCGGAAAATGCGCGGTATAAAGTTGATAGGCTGAGCCCAGCCAGATCGACGGATACGTGGCATAATCCAGCCGCAACAAATGCCCGCGCGCCCATTCGTCCAGCACTTTCGGCGGAAAATCGCTGAGCGGTGCAGGCTCGGTTACAAACCATACACGCCGTGCGGCTTGCGCGGTCGCCTGAAATTCAGCCAGCGCCGGCTCCACCTCGCGTGACGGATAAGTTGGAATGATCCGCCACGGGGCAACGCCATCGTAGTAATAGTCGAACACAAACGAACTGATGGCGTCGTGCACGATCACGATGTCATCGGCCGCGGCGCGCGCGCCGATGGTCTGCGCCGCCGAGCGCATATCGCCCTTGATATAGGCCGGATCGAAGTACTGCACGCGCAGCCATACGCCCATCAACACCAGCATCGCGACACCGACCCCCGCGCCGATCAATCGGGCGCGTGCCCACAGCCCGGCCAGGCCCGCCGCCGCGATGACATACAGCGCGGGCGCGATCCAGATCACATGGCGCGGCCCGGCATAAATCGGACGCAGCAACGCCGCCGCATAAAACAGGCCAAATGGGATCAGCGCGTACCCGATCAACCAGCCGCGCGATCGAGGCTGACGAGCGATCACGACTGCGCCTGCCACCAGTGCGATCACACCCGGCACGATGGCCCACCACGGCTGAAAGACCGCATTCGAGCGCCCCACCAGCACGGTATCCAGCACCTCTTCCGCGATGCTGCTCAATGGCCGGAACCCTTCGGCCGAACTAAGGCTTTCTTGCGCCCGCGACACCGCATACAGCCCGATCGGCGCGGCCACCACGAGCAACGCCAGCAACGCCAGCACCACAACGCGGCGTCTCACGCGCAGCAGATTCAGGGCAATCAACAGTCCTTCAAACGCCAGCACAAAAAACGCGGTGAAGTGAGTGTAGGCCATGGCCGCCGCCAGCGCCGCCCAGATCAACCACGGGGCGCGCCGGTCGGTCGCCGATCGATCGAGCGCGCGCCGCAGCCAGTATATCGACGCCACGCTCAACAACGTCTCAAGAGCATACATCCGCAGTTCTTGCGAATACCACACCATAAACGGCGATAAGGCCGTCAAGATGGCCGCCCACCAGCCGGCCGCCGCTGACACCCAGCGCCGGCCCGCCGCCCACATCAACGTCACCAGCAGCGTGCCCGCCGCCGCCGACAAAAAGCGCAGCGCATATTCGCTCTCGCCCGCTACGGCGCGCACCGCGCTCAGGAGCAGAAAATACAACGGCGGATTAGTGTCCTGCGTGTGCACGTTGGGCGGCACGACGATGACGTTGCTCAGATTCTCGCTCAGCGTCAGCCGCGCCCGGTAGACCGATAAACCCTCGTCGCTCCACAGGCTTTGCGCGTCCAGCCGATACACGCGTAAAGCAAACGCCACCCACACCAGGGCGATCAAGCCGAGATAAGTTCGAGTGCGCGCTGACCACTTCATCGTTCGATCACCAACTCGATCGGCAGGGCAACTTCATC
>JAUQXD010000910.1 GCA_030834835.1 Thermoflexales bacterium
AGCGCGACTGATTTCCATCAGCCACAGATTATCCACGCCAAAGGCTTCGGCCAGAAAAATGTTGTCCGCCCCGGTGCCACCGGGCGCTGGATCGCTGAAGCCGCCCGGCCAGCCTGAGCCGTGATCTGACAGGATCAGCGCGTACTTTTTGGCGGGGTAAGTCTCCACCGCCCACGTGATGAAGTCCACCAGCGTGTCGCCGTCGGCCATGTTGATCTCGCCCAGGTCGGCCAATTCTTCCGAGCCGATCTCGTTGAGGTCGTCGTCCTGCGTGATCAGGAAGCGCTTGGCCGAAGTCCAGTTGCCCATGCCCTTGTACGCACCGCGGTAACGATCAAGTTGGGACACGATGCGGACCTGATCGGTAGAACCGACGCGCTCGGCTTCGTTGAAGTCCGTTAAAATGTCTTGCTCCAAAATCTGATCATCTGCATCCTGATACATCATGATCAGCCACTCGGTTTCTTCGCCGGCCGGTTGGATCGGCGCGTTGGGCCTGACGGCGGGTTGCGTGGCGTCAGCCGACGGCTGCTCCTGCAAATCGCCGGGCTGCGGTTTGGGGCGGCCCAGGTCGGGTTGCTGCGGTTCGGGCAGGGCGACATCGCAGGCGCTGAGTAACAGGCCGATGATGGCGAACACACTCATGAATCGCAAGAGATGATGGCGCATACCGCCTCCTGAGAAATGGACGGGCGAAGCACCCGAGTTGCAGATGCTTCGCCCGTGGGTCATACCGCCAAAACTAGGGCTTTTGCAGTGAAATGGTCAAATCGACGCTGTCGGGCGTCTCGTCGTCGACGACCACGTCGTCTTCGAAGTTGTCGTCGTAGCCCTTGGCGCCCGCGACGATCGTATACTTCTCGCCGCGCGGCAGCAGATCGGGCAGTTGGAACTGGCCGCGTTTGTCGGTGACGGCGTAAGTGAGGATGGACTCTTCGCCGCCGTCCCAGTCGTCATACGTGATGCCCGGTTGCAGCACGACGAAGGCCGCACCCGCGATCGGTTTGTTGGTGTCCGCATCGACGATCGTACCGGCGACTTCGACGCCGTCGCCATTACTCGGCTTTGAGGGCGTGGCGGCAGACCCGATCGTGAAGCTGCCCTTCTGGAGCACTTTGCCTTCGACGACGATCTCCAGTCGATAGGCACCGTCGGGCAGGCTGCTCTTGCTGGACAGGGTGCGCGCCTGCGTGCCGCTCGTACCCGCATCCCATTTATAACTCTTGTTGATTACGGCTTCGTCGTCCAGGTACCAGATGGGCGCCCAGGTCAGGCTGTTCTTCATGTTGGAGAACGGAAAGATGGCGCTGACGGCTTTGAGACCCGTCTTGAAGGACGTACCTGGTTTGATGGGCTTGTTGTTCTTATCCACGTCTTCGGCAAAGGTCAGCGCGCCGATTGTGGCGCTGCCCGCGTTGCCGGTGGGTGTCGGCGTCGTGGTCGTCGTGGGCACGCTGCCGCTGCAGCCGCTGGCCTGCGCCTTCTTGATGAGGTTATACGCGCGATTGATGGGGCGCTCCGCACTGAGGCGCGCGGCGCTCTTGGGGTCGGACCAGCCCTGCGTGTGAACGCCGATGATCTCGCCTGCGGTGTTGACCACCATCGCGCCGCTGTCGCCGGGGCCGGTGGCCGCATCCGATTTGATCCAGATCTTGACTTTGTCTTTACTTTCAAAGCCGGCCACGCTGCCCCGGCTGAATGTCAGCGAGGGGGTGTCGCCGCTTTCGCCAAAGCCGATGCCGGGGAAGCCGATCACGGTGATGTCGTCGCCCAGGAACAATTCGTCGGCATCGCCGATGGGCACGGCCGGGAACGCCACATTCTTCAGCGGCCGGTTCTTCAGATCGCTGATAATGCACGAGACGGACAGATCGAATTCGGGATCAACCTGCACCACCTGCGCCAGATAATTGATGACGGGCGGCTCGGTGGGATCATCCACCACGCCGATCGCGATCAACCCTTTGCTGTGATACAGTTTCCTGGTTTTCAGATCGCCCACCACGTGGTAGTTGCTCAGGATCATGCCGTCGGTGGTGAGAAATGAGCCGGAACCGGAGCCGAGCATATCGCCGTTGTCGTCGAGCATGACAATGAATACGGCGGCTTTGACGGCTTTCTGCACCGGGTTGTTGGCATCGGCGGCGAGGGTGGGCTGGCCGCCCAGCATCAGCAGGCCGGTCAACAGTGTGGCAATGACAACCGCATTGAGAAGTCGTTTGAAGTTCATGAGATAGGCTCCTGTGCGTCACCCTCGTCTTGTCAAGAAGAAGGTAAGGGCGAGAGTCAGGCTACGGCAACTTCACGCTGGCGATGAGTTTCGCGCGCAGATCGGCCAGCGCCGCGAACGAACTGGCTTCGCTGCTGAAGTGCACGATCACCAGCTGGCCGCCGCGCTTGATGAGCGTGTCAGTGGCTTCCACGACGACGGGTATCCGCGCGCTGCCGGCCATGCCCGCTTCCGGCACGACCACGTAGGCGTAATTCAGGGTGGTCGCCGAATTTCCGAAGATCGAGTCTGGTTGCGTGCCGAGCATCGAAAAGCCATCGAGGTCTTGCGCCAACTGGATGGTGCGGCGCGTGCTCAACGCATTCAGGCTGGGATCGCCATCGAACGCTTCAGTCGTAATCCTAAACGTCGTCGGCACGCCCGACGCCGTGCGCGTGTCCATCGCCGCCAGCCCGGCGCTCTGGTCACTGCGCCAGCCGATCGGGGCGTTGAACGAACCGACATCGCTGGTGAGGGCTTGCGTCGCGCCCTCGGCTCCAGACTTGATCGCCCAACCGATCAGCAGGGCGATGACGACGAGGCCGATCACAGCCCAATCGGCGAAGCGATCGCGGCGGGTACGAGTTGCAGTGCGTGTCGCAGTAAGAGTAGTCACAGTAGTCTCCTTACGCTCGATTGGCCTGCGCCGCGTCCGCGCCCGATAACGTGATCTTGTTCGCGCGTTGAATCAAGCGACTCAGCAGCAGCAACACGGCCAGCGCCACCGCGGTCGCCAGAATCAGCCCCGGCCACGGTGTGAAGCCGCCGCCGCTGAGCGACAGGCGCGTCGTGGTGATCTCGCCGCGCACGAAAGTGAAGACGCCGTTCAGAAGCGCGGCCAGCGCCACACCCGACGGCAGCCACCAGACCGGCTCTTCTTCGAATTTGGCGCGCGCCAGAAAATAGCCCGTAATGCCGGAGAAACTGGCCTGCGCCAGCGCCGTGACGACGATGCGGATCAGCGCCGCGCGCAAATCCGCGCCCTGGCTGTCGATGACGAACTGGATGTTGAGCATGGTGGCATAGCCCAGACCGGCCGCCGTGCCGTAGATGATGCCATCCACGCGCTCGTCGAATTCGCGCGATTGATAGATGCTGTAGCGCACGGCTGCATACTTCAAGAACTCTTGCACGACGCCGATGACGAGAATCGAGCCGAGGATCGTCGTGACGGTGGACGCGCCCAGCCACTCGGGCGTGCGGAACACGTCGCGGAGGACCGGAATGCCGATCGCGCTGGCGAGCAGGCCGCCCAGCAAGAACACTCCGCCGACGTAACCTTTCGGTTCCGGCTCCAGTCGATCTTGAGCGTAGAAGAAGGTCAACCAGAGCAGGGCGGGGATGACCGCCAACACCACGCCCGCCAGCACCAGCCCGGTTTGATCGAGCGCGAGCGGGGCAGAACTGAGGATCACTTCGACGATGAGAACAAAGATCACCAGCGCGGCCACTTGAATCACGCCGCTGCTCCACACGCCGCGGCGCGAGGCTGTGACGTGCGCATAGTGCCGCTCACAGTACACGCGCCCGCCGATGCGTTGGGGTTGCTCGCCGACGGGGTCACCGCAGATGCAGCACACTAACTCAGCCATACACGCCTCCACAGGTGGGGAATGAAGCGCATTATACATTGAAGTGACAGGCATAAGCAATCAGAGTTTTGTGTCAACGCGCGGTGTGGGTCTGTCCGCCGCCCAGCGTACGGCAAGTTTTGCGGCTGCAATGTGCTGGCGATTGAAATCGCGCCTACAAATACACGAAGCCGACCTTCGTCGGCTGGGTTCAGTCGGCGAAGGCCGACTTCGTGCGGTTGTTGCCGTGAATTTATTCGCCGGGGCAATCTGCGCATCTTGTCAGGCGGGTGACATGCGTTATACTTGAAGCATGCCCAACTTCAAAATCCACGTTTCCAAAGACTATCTGGTTTTCTGCGCCGCGCACTTCGTCACCTACGACGGCGTGTGCGAGCCGCTGCACGGCCATAATTACCGCGCCGGCGTCACGGTGGAAGGCGACCTGCAAGACGATCACTTCGTCTT
The DNA here is from genome assembly GCA_030834835.1 of Thermoflexales bacterium. Taxonomy (GTDB): domain Bacteria; phylum Chloroflexota; class Anaerolineae; order Fen-1058; family Fen-1058; genus JAGOBP01. Next base: position 4,309 of record JAUQXD010000910.1, read on the forward strand.
GAACTTTGTGACGCTCAAACGCCTGATGCGCAAGTTGGTCGATCAACTCGATCATCTGACGCTGCTGCCCGCGACCAATCCGTACTTCCGATTGACCCACGCCAATGACGAAATCACCGTCGATGTTGGCGATCGCCGCTACGTGCTGCCCGAAGCCGACGTGCTGGTGCTGCCGATCCCGAACACCACCGCCGAATTGCTGGCGCAGTATCTGGCTGGGCAACTGCGTGTTGAGTTGCGCGATGTGCCCAACCTGACGGCGTGCGAGATGACTGTGGATGAAGTGCAAGGCCAATCGGCCACTTATCGCGAGGCGTGGCGATAATGCGCACCCACAACGGCGCGCGCGTCTACCTGGCGCTCGGCTCCAACCTCGGTGATCGACATGGCCGCTTGATCGAAGCCATCGAGCGGCTGCAAGCGCGCATCACCATTGATGCGATGTCCTCGATCTATCAGACTGAA
>JAUQXD010000911.1 GCA_030834835.1 Thermoflexales bacterium
TCGCCGCGCAAATTGCTAATGGATCTTCCAACTTTGGTGAAGTCATTTAGCGTGTCATCGGCAAAGAAGGATACATTGGATAGTGGCGGTTCGTCACCGTCGCGAACACCATTTTCGTTCTTGTCAAGCCAGGCCTGAGCAACACCGCTCCATAGACAATCAGCATGGGCTCCATTGTCACCCGATGGCAACACGGAAAAACAACCAGTGACGAGCAAGAAGGCTGATATCAGAAGTACCTGCTTCATCAGATGCAGTTTGACTATGAGTCCCACGTCGATACCCCAAGTGCCGCCTAACTCTAAATAGGCAACAATTTTTTCGCACAGTTTCTGTGCCAAACACGGCGCAGCACATCGGATGTTTGCCGAGTGTCCGTCCCGATTTGCCTCGTCGTGGACGAAATGAGCTGAACGCGTCCGTATCGTATCATCGGCGGCGGGCAAACGCAACTGCAAAACGACACGTCGGAGGCGGTACGAACGGTATTGGCTTTACAGAAACGCAGCACTTTTAGGATTTTTTGGGGCGATATTTGGGACTTTTTGAGGGGATCGCTGCTAAGCTATACTCACGCTGAGGCATATACTGCCGACAGGCGTACAGCCAATGGATCGTGGCTGACGTTCTGGAGAGGAGGTCAACATGATAGAGCTGACGACTCTGCTGTTTGGAGTGTTTGTAGTCATCGGCCTCGTCATCTATGTAGTGAGCCGCCTCGATAAGCGCAGCGGCTATTTTTACGGACTGCTGATGGCGATGGATGCCCTGCTGGCTGGAACCATGCTGCTGGCGCGGCTCAGGTAGACTTTGCGCTTGATCGGATAAAAAGACCTCGAAGGTTTCCCGCACCTTCGAGGTCTTTGAATGTGGGGGCGGGGGACGGGTTGGCGGCGTGTATTCTCCCTTGCTGGAGAAAGCACGGGACTTTTGCCATCGGCGTTCAAAGGACTCTGTATGTAGTTGAAAGAATCTCTCATCCTCAGCTTTCCTTACAATATAATGCGGCGAATCAGCTGGATCAATCTTATAAAACGCCATAGGCTCCACTTGCACGTAGCCACTAGATTCGTCTTGATCAATTATGAGATAGTTTGAAATTGGATGTTCAGGATAATAGCGAATCTCGACTCGACGTTTGGCACGGCTTGGCAGAGCGGCAAGCCATTGTTCAAAAATATCACGATTCGTCTCTAATTTCGCCTGCAGGCCGCGATACTGCCAGCGACTCTCAAACTCCTTCACGTTTGAATTCACGTTGCCGTTTTCGTCCTGTGGAGACATCATCAAGATTCGAATCGTACAACCTGCCTCCGCTTTTCTTTGGAGTAAGTTGAGGCATTGGTGTACCACTGTATCAAGTTGAACTCCAAGCAATGCGATCTCTTTTCTTGCTCGATCGAAATGCACTGGTAGAGGTGATAGCTTAGTCCGGGTGGTCTCAAATGCAGAAATGCCCTCAATTTGGTTTCGTGCGACCGCGCGCATATATTCTCGACGTTCCAAAATGGTCGCGTATACGAGAACAGATAATGTCGCAAGTATGGCTTCGTTTAGTATGGATTGCGTGAGCTTATCGCCCAGAATGTCCAGAATGAGTATGATAATGGATACGACTACGATAAAGTATGATTCTAGGTGTCTTCGCGCCCTTATGTCCGAGATGATGTTATGGATCTCATTCATATAGATCACCTTTCAAGCGTGGTTGCCACAACTTGCCGAACAACTTTTTATGGAGGCACTTTGTTGTGCATCCGTGTGTCGACACGATGTAGATCGTCGAATGCCTGCTCGCCTATTGTATGATCGAACGAAAGGCGAGGCAAGTGTGACGCAGCCCATCAACCGCGACGCGGTCTGTGATATACTGCCCTCCTGCGGGTGGCAGAATCCGTCTCCGACTAATCATCTTATGCGCATCACCATTCTCGCGGCTGGTTCACGCGGTGATATTCAACCGTATCTGGCTTTGGGCGTTGGACTGCAAGCGGCGGGCCATCGCGTGCGATTGGCGGCCTTTCGCAACTTCGCGCCGTTGATAGAACCGTACGGGCTGGAGTTCTGGCCGGTCGACGCGGATTTTCAGGCCATCATGGGCGGCGGGGACGGCCAGGGCATGATGTCGTCCAGTCGCAACTTGCTGCAACTGGCGCGCGGTATCGGTCGCACCGTTGGCCCCATCTTGAAGCAGTTGGGCGATGATTTCTGGCGCGCGTGTCAGGACACCGATCTGATCTTCAGCGGCCTGAACGGCGTGCCCTTCTTCGGCTTCGAGTACGCGCAGAAATTGGATGTACCGTGCATCAATGGCTGTGTCGTGCCGCTGCTGGGCACGCGCGCGTGGCCCAATCCGATGTGGCCGCTGCGCGCGAATCTGGGTAGCGTGTACAATCGCTTCACGCACGCCGTGATCGCGCGGTTAGGCTGGCAGTTGTTTGGCAGGCCAATCAATGCATGGCGGCGCGAGACGCTGGGCTTGCCGCCCATTTCGCTGGCAGAAAGCGCCGCGCAGATCGATCACTTGCCGATGGCGATCGGCCTTAGTCCGCACGTGATCGTGAAGCCGCCCGATTGGCCGGCGTGGTACGAACTGACGGGCTACTGGTTCTTGCCGCGCCCGATCGATTGGTCGCCGCCCGCCGAACTGGTGCACTTCATCGAAGCGGGTGATGCGCCGATTTGCTTTAGTTTCGGCAGCATGAGTGATGCCAACAGCGACGAGATCACGCACGTTGTTCTGGCCACGTTGAAACGGCTAAATCGGCGCGGCGTTCTCGTCACGGCGTGGGGCGGGCTGCGATCGATCGAGCGAACCGATCAGGTGTACGTGATCGACGGCGTGCCCTTCGATTGGCTGTGGCCGCAGTGCGCGGCGGTGGTCCATCACGGCGGATCAGGGGCGACATCGGCCGGCTTGCGGGCGGGCGTGCCCTCACTGGTCGTGGCCTTCATGGCCGATCAACTCTTCTGGGGAGGGCGTGTTTTTGAACTGGGCTGCGGGCCAAAGCCGATTTTGCGCAAACAGCTTACAATAGAGCGACTGGCGGCGGCGCTTGAGCGGGCCGTACACGATCGGGTGATGGCCGATCGGGCGGCAGAGATTGGCCGCACATTGCAATCAGAAGACGGCATTGCCCAGGCAATTGCCTTTATCGAAAGGACAGTAGCATCACATGGCTGAAGAACGCATTCAAAAACTGCTGGCGCAGGCCGGGCTGGGATCGCGTCGGGCGTGCGAGGAATTCTTGATCGGTCATCGCGTCACGGTCAACGGCAAGCTCGTCGAACTCGGCGCGAAGGCCGATCCCAACAAAGACGTGATCAAGGTGGACGGCAAGCGCATCGAGATCGAGCAGACGCGCATCTACATCATGCTCAACAAACCGGCCGGCATCGTCACTACCAATGAGGACGAGTTCAACCGCAAGACCGTGCGCGATCTGGTGCCCATCGACGCGCACCTGTTTCCGGTGGGGCGGCTCGATGCCGATAGCGAAGGGCTGGTGTTGCTCACGAATGATGGTGAGCTCACCAATGCGCTGACGCATCCGCGCTTTGAGCATGAGAAGGAATATCTGGTGCTGGTGGAAGGCCGCCCCGGCGAAGGCGTGCTGAAGAGTTGGCGGCGCGGCGTGCTGCTGGAAGAGCAGATGACGGCCCCGGCGCGCGTCGATGTGCTGCAAGGCGATCGGGATAAGACGTGGCTGCGCGTGATCATGCACGAAGGCCGCAAGCGTCAGATTCGCGAAGTGGCCGGCATGCTGGGGCACCGGGTGAAATATCTGGAACGCGTGCGCATCGGGCCGTTGAAGTTGGGCCAACTGAAGACGGGCACTTATCGGCACCTAACGCCGACCGAAGTGCGCGAACTGCTGGCCTCGGCCGGGCTGGATGCGAAGAAGCCGGCGAAGAAGAAGGCCGCGCCCCGGAAACCGCCGGTCAATAGACCGGGCGCGAAGAAACCGGCGGCAAAACCTTCAACCTCGAAGACGTCGGCCGCGCCAAAGAAGACCAATCTGCGGAGCGGACCGCAGAAGCCGACGTCCAGAAAGCCTGCAACACGGGGCACGTCGCGGAAAGCGCGCTAATTCAATGTTCGGCGCGCCTCGGATGTGCGATCAGCCGAACAAGGCGTCGAATTCGGCCAGCAAGCGCGTCAACTCTGGGGCCTCTGGTACGCCATCGAACTCGCGCACGGCCTGCGCGCCCACCATGCTCTGCCGTGGAAACTGCCCACGCTGATCGATGATCGTTTGCACGCGCGGTACAAAGATGAATTGCAGCCACTGCGAATAGGCCATCGTATCCATCGCAAAGGCTTGCTCAAACTGATACTGCTCCGGCTTCAACGGCGTGTTTTGCCAGAAGCCGGCGCGTTTCATTTCCGCTTCAATCGCAGCGAGTTTAGCCTGGACGACGGCATAATCAGTGGGCATCTGTTGGTTCGCTTTGCACTTTGTCGACCCCCTGCGTCTACACCTCATAGGGCTGTGCACCGCTGACCAGATACTTGTGATTGAAGATCAACGCGGGCACACCGGTTAGGCCGTATTGGTAGGCCTGTTCGACATCGGCTTCGACCTGTTGATCGTACTGCGGATCATCGAGTGCGGCCAGGAACGCGGCTTCATTCAACCCGATCGAATGCGCGATCATCCCCAGGATCACGCGTTCGCCGATGTCGTTGGCGCGTTGCCAGTAGGCGCGCAACGTGGCCGCGTGATACTCAGGGCCTTTGCCCTGCGCTTCTGCGAACTTCGCGCCGATCAGCGCATCGCGACTGCTGATGCCGTGCGGGCCGGGATTCAATTCAAGGCCATAATTCTCTCGCGCGATTTGTAGCAGGCGCGGACGACCGGTTTTGATGCGGGCCAGATATTCGGGCGGTATGGGCGGTGAACCTTTCGGGCGCAATTCATACGAGTGCCACACCACTTCGACATCATGCGATTGCTGAAGCTTCGCCAGACTGGCGGAGACGAGGTAACACCACGGTCAAACAAAGTCCGACCAGACATCGATGCGAACGGGCATGGGCTGAGTCCTTTAGGCAGAATAAACCGATCGGGCGTTGCAGGCCGATCGGTTGTTGAGATTGTACCATGCGCCATTCAATCATCAGGTACAATCAACTTGATGGTGACAGGGTGCGGGTGCGTGGACAACTTCAGAGCGTTAAGGTAGAATCGCTGGCAGCCACTTTACCCGTACTGGATTGAGATGAAACCGACAACGATTGCCATCGACGGACCGGCGGCTTCGGGCAAAAGCACAATCGGCGCAGCGCTGGCGCAGCATCTGGGCTATGTGTACTTCGATACCGGCGTCATGTATCGCGCAGTGACGTGGGCGGCGCTCGATCGCGGCATTCGCATCGACGACGAACCGGCAGTAACGCGACTGGCTGAAACGATCAAGATTGATGTGACCGCGCCGACGGTCGGCGATGGCCGCCAGTACGATGTGGTGTGTGATGGCGTCGATGTGACCTGGGCGATTCGCGCGCCCGAAGTGGATGCCCAGGTGTCGCCCGTTTCGGCGTATCCCGGCGTCCGAGCGGCCATGACAGCCCAACAGCGCCGCATCGGTTTACGCGGCAGCGTGATCATGGTGGGGCGCGACATCGGCACGGTGTTGCTGCCGGAAGCGCCGTTGAAGATTTACCTGGATGCCTCGGTGGAAGAACGCGCCCGCCGCCGCTTTTATGAAGTTCAGGCGCGCGGCGATTGCGCACAGACCTATGATGAGATTCTGGCAGCGATGAAACGCCGCGATGCCTTCGACAGCGGCCG
>JAUQXD010000912.1 GCA_030834835.1 Thermoflexales bacterium
CGGCGCGGCACACCCACAGTACATGCTCGTCGCCCCGCCGACCATCAGCGGGCGGATGATGTTCAAGCCTTCTTTCGTGAACAGGAGACTGCGGCGATCAGCATAGATCAACGCGCCCAGATACGTGCCATAGTAGGCGCGCGGTCGGTGATCGATACCGCGTTCCAGCAGGAGCACGCGCTTGCCCGCCTGCGCCAGCTGGCGGGCAACGGTCGCGCCGCCAGGGCCGGACCCGACGACGACGACATCGGCTTGCAAGGTCAGAGTGGTTGTCATACGACGCCTCCTTCGGCTTTCAGAAAAGTATGACTCAACTTGATCAGCCGGTCAAGATCAGCCGCTGCCGCTGCCTTCGCCGTCATCACGTACTGGTCGGCCTGGCTGCGTTGCTACCACCCGGCCGCGTTCTTCGCGGAGATACTGCGTCATCAGCCAGCCCCTGCACCTGCGGCGTACCGCAGGTGCAGGGGCTGCGGTGGAACTCGCGTTGATCTGGGTGTCAGACATGCCGGGTTAGTTTCCTTCTCCGCCCTATTCTAATTGATCAGGCGGCTGTCTCTCACATTGTGACACAACGGGCACCATCACGGTTGACGCTGCCTGTGTCACGGGGTACACTTGCTCCACCGCTGGATTTGCCCACCACAAGGAGACTGTTGTGTCCCACCCACTCCAGGCTGCCGTCGATGAGTACACCCGCCAGATCGAACCGTTGCGGCTGTCTTCGTCGACTGCCCTGAAGTCGGTCAATTCCTGCGTGATAAATTCTTTGTGCCGGGTTCACGCTGTGACTGGAACGGCGTGCTGCACGCGGCCACGGGCGAAGAATTGAAGCCGGAGTACTTTGCGAAACATTTGGCATGATGAGTAACGAGTGACGAGTGATGAGTGATTGTTTTTTTACTCGTCACTCGGCATGGAGCGAGTATGGCCTACACCACCCTTCTCTACACTGTCGCCGACGGCGTTGCCACCCTCACCTTCAACCGCCCCGAAGTGCGAAACGCCTTCAACGGGGTGATGGCCGACGAAGTGCAAGCGGCGCTGAAGCAGGTCGAGCGCGATGACGCCGTGCGCTGCCTCGTCATTACCGGCGCGGGCGCGGGCTTCTGCGCGGGGCAGGATCTGGCCGCAATGCGCGATCGAGACACCGCCATCTCGTTTCGCGAGCACCTGCTCAAAACGTACAACCCCATCGTGCTGAAGCTGCGCACCATCGAGAAACCCGTCATCGCGGCGGTCAACGGTGCGGCGGCGGGCGCTGGCTGGGGCATCGCGCTGGCCTGCGACATTCGCTATGCGGCGGACACGGCCAGGTTCCGCTTCGCGTTCACGGGCATCGGCCTCGCCCCCGATTCGGGCACATCGTTCTTTTTGTCGAGGATGCTCGGTCCGGGCAAGGCGCTTGAAATAGCCTACACCAACGATGTGGTCGATGCGGCCACGGCGCTATCGCTGGGACTGGTCAATAAGGTGGTTCCCACCGATCAGCTCATGCCGACAACGTTGGAGTTGGCGCGCAAATTGGCCCAATCCCCGACACGCGGTCTGGGTCTGACCAAGCGCGCGATGAATCACGCGCTCAACGTCGATCTGGCAGCAGCCCTCGATTATGAAGCCTACCTGCAAGACATCGCGGGCAGCACGGCCGATCATCGCGAAGGTGTGCGAGCCTTCCTGGAGAAACGCGTGCCCAATTTCACCGGGAAATGACCAATGAAAAATGACAAATGACCAAACAGCCGCGTCGAGTGTGATGGATTTGTCATTCGTCATTTGGAATTTGTCATTGGAGGATTCATGGAGACTACCTGGCGTCCCGTGCTGCTAGCCGAAACTGAAAAGCCTTACTGGAAGCCGTTGCAGCAATTTGTGCGCGACGAGCGCAGCAAGTACAAAGTCTTTCCCCCGGACAAAGAGGTCTTTGCCGCGCTGCACCTGACGCCGTATGAAAAGGTCAGCGTGTTGATTCTGGGGCAGGATCCCTATCACGGCGACGGGCAGGCGCACGGCCTGTGCTTTTCGGTGCGGCCCGATGTCGCCATCCCG
>JAUQXD010000913.1 GCA_030834835.1 Thermoflexales bacterium
TCCAGCGCGGCTTCGGCATCCTCGTGTAAATGTTCGGCGTCGCTGAGCAGCACCGCCTGCAACAGTTGGCGTGCTTTGTCGCCGCCGATCTGACCCAGCGACCACACGGCCGCTTGCTGCACGTTCTCATCCACGTCGTCGAGCAGTTCAGCCAGGCGGCGCACGGCGGGCACATATTCCAACTCGCCGCAGGCGCGGGCCGCTTCGAAGCGCATTTCGGGATCGCGCGAATCGAGTTCGCGCACGACGATCTCGCCCCACTGTTCGTCATCGGCCGAGCGGCCCATGGCGAATACGGCGCTGAGCCGCATGGGCTGTTCGGCGTGCTGATATCCCTGCCGGATCAAGTCGCCGACTTCGGCATAGCCCAGAAAACCCAGCGCTTCCAACGCGCGGCGGCGCACTTCCAGCGCCTCGGCAGGATTGGCGTAAGCGGTTTTCAAAGCTTTAGTAACCGGCGCAACCTTGTTGGCGGGGATGTCTTCCAGTTCACCGGCGTACACAAAGCGGCCCAGTGCTCCGGCGGCGGCGGCGCGCACACTCTCGGACGGATCGGCCAGCAATTTTAGCATCGGCGCGATCAGCGCGGCGTCATCGTCTTCCCACAGGCCTTCGATAGCGGCCACGCGCACCAGCGGGTCTGAATCGTTCAGGCCGAAGCGATAGATCGGGCTGAAGTCCACCTCAAAGTTGTCTTCGGTAATATCGACGAGGTGGCGCATTGCCGTCTGCCGCCGATCGGCCGAGAGGGCGCCCCACACCGATCGGACTTTATCCAGATCCGTGCGGTCGAGGCCGGAAAATGCGAACAGGCCGGCCACTGAGATCGGCTCGGCCTCATTCTTCAAGTTCTTGAGCGTATCTTCAACGGGTTGCATGTGAGTCCTTTGGTCACGTGGTCGTTGGTCAATTGGTACATTGGTAGATTGGTAGATTAGTCGGCCGGTCAAGCGAAAACCAATTTACCAATCTATCAATTTACCAGTTACTAATCCTACCGACTGCCTAATTTATAATCGGGTTGCCAATGTCCTGGATGGTGATCAGGACCATGAGGCCCAGCAGCATGGCCATGCCGATGAGATGCACCACCGCTTCACGCTCCGGCGAGACGCGCTTGCGGCGCACGGCTTCGATCAGCACGAAAATGAGGCGGCCGCCGTCAAGCGCGGGCAGGGGCAGCAAGTTGGTAATGCCCAGCGCCAGGCTGATCTGCGCGACCAGGCTGAGAATCCACCATGATTCACCCGTATCAATCGTGCGCTGCACGGACAGCGCCGCCACCTGACTGATGCCGACCGGCCCCATGACGCGCGCTTCACTCGGCTTCAGCAGGCCACTGAGTAACTTGGTCGGCAGTGTCACGATTTGTTGCACCGTATCACCCATATCGTTGAATGCCAGCACCGCAGCCTGATCCAGCGGGTACGACCGCAGCGTATAAATTTCCGGGTTGCCCAACTGAACACCCATGGCCCCCTGGCCCTCGGGCGTCTGCTCGACGGTGCGCGGGGTCACGGTCATCGGCAACAACTCATTGCCGCGCTTGATCACCAGGTCGACCGGGCTGCCCCGGTGCGCGCCGACGTAGGTCTGCACCTGATCGATGCGGCGCACCGAACTGCCGCCGACGCTGACGATGATGTCGTCCACGCGCATGCCCGCCTGCCCGGCCGGGGAATTATCGGCGACATCACGCACCAGGATCGGGAGGTCAGGATAGCCCGTGGCGTACATCGCGGTAAACACGACCAGCGCCGCGATCAAATTCATGCCCGGCCCGGCCAGCAGCGTAATCGCGCGCCAGCGCTTGGGCGCATCGCCAAAACTGCCCTTGCCGCTCAGGCCTTCTTCGCCCAGCATCCGCACGAAGCCGCCCAGCGGCAGCCAGTTCAACGTATATTCCGTGCCCGGATCGAACTCGCTTACTTCACCATAGAGGAAGGCTTCGTTCGTGCTGAACTCATCGAGTGTGGGCGCGGTGACCGGCGTCTCTTCCAACACCGTGATCGACTTGAGGATCAATCGGTCGTTGATCTTATCGGCCGTAGCGCGCACAACCTTGCCCTCTTCCAGCGTTTTGGGCAATTTGAAGTTGCGCGGAATGATCACCCGGCGCGACCCAATCAGCGCGGAGCCTTGTCCGCGCCACAGCCGCAATGCGCGCGGCGGATAAAACATGCCAAACTCCAGCACGCGAATGCCGGCACGCTTGGCGGCCAGAAAATGGCCCAGTTCATGAATGAACACGAGCGGACCCAACACCAGTAAAAACGCGAAAACCTGCATTCCGATCGACATACCTGCCTGCCTTCTGATAGCCTCAACTTTCCTTGACTATGGATGATTATACCCTTGCGCTACAGGTCTGACAATGAGAACGGGGTTAGAGTAAGCGGGCGGGTCCGCCGGCGTGAGCCGTCACGATGCGCTTCACCCCCGCGATACGGCTCAGGCGGCGGGCCACTTCGGTTGAGGCGCTGGCCGGACACAACACGTGCACGTTGGGGCCGGCGTCGATGGTGGTGCAGGCGGGCAGACCGTCGCGACGCCACTCGCTGACGGCTTGCATCACGGCGATGGTCGCGGGCTGCCAGTACATTAACACGGGCGACGACGTGATCATCACCGCGTGCATCATCAATGAATCCAGTTCGACCACTTCCGCTAAGGCCGCAAAATCGCGATCGAGGACGGCCGATTGAGCCTTCGCCAGCCGATCGGCCACGGAAGCGATCCGGGCCGCTTGCAACGGACTTGTATCGGCCACCGCATGCCCTTCAGTTGATCCGACTGCTTTGTGCCCCAGATCGATCAACGCGACGACATCGTGCAAGTCCCAGTGTTCGGCGGGCGCGATGGAGTACGCGTAACTCGATCGATCATCGTCGCCCATCGTCCATTCCACGAAGCCGCCCGGCACGCTGCGACACGCGCTGCCTGAACCGAGCCGCGCCAGCCGTGAGAGATCGGCCTCGCTGAGTGACAGGCCCGCCGCCGCACTCGCGGCCACCGCCAACGCTGCAAAACCCGAGGCCGATGAAGCCAGGCCCGCGCCTGCGGGAAATTCATTGCGGCTGTTCATGTGCGCGTACAGCGAAATTCCACCGAGTTGCCGCACCCGATCGAGCAGCCGCACCACGCGCTCGCGGCCCGGCCCGCTAATCGTGCGACTGCCCAGCACGACGACATCGGCCGTTAACGACGGATCGAATTCGACCGTGGTGGTGGTGGACAGGCCGCCCATGTTCATCGACAGCGATGGATTAGACGGCAGTCGCAAAGCCTGATCGCGATTCCCCCAGTATTTGATGAGGGCGATGTTGGGATGGGCCACAGCTGTTGCGCGCCGAGTTTGCATTATGCGTCGATCACCTTGTCAGAGTTTCCTGCTGCAAGTGTACCACGCACATGCCGTCAGATTCGCCCAGGGCAGCCGAGTGCGACTGTGTTGCCCGCTATTCGAAAACAAAACGCCGCAGCCAAGCCGAAGACTGCTTTCAAATATTGGTTTTGCGTTGGGATTGCGTTGGCATTTAGCTGGCAAGCGTATCTGACGTTGGGATTGGTCGGTATTCCAGGTGAAACATGTGTATCAGGCCCTATTCGGACGGGTCTCATTCCATCAAGCGAATCGTTCGTAGCAAAGCATTGATTGAACGTCACAACTATCATTCAATTTCGTTGGAGGTGTAAAGATGAAACGGCCCATGATCATGATAACTTTGCTTTTGGTGATTTTGTTTGCAAGTTTCGTATACTTCTTTCGAGGATTGGCGTTAGCGCTCCTGGGCGGCATAGCCAGTAAGGTCGGCGCACAGGCTGGCGGTAATCTTACGATCTTGGCGGGCATGCTGATGGCGATTTCAGCAGTGTGCGCCTGGGCCTTCGTGAATGCCGTCTGGAACTTCAAACCTTGGGCGCGGGCTTATGGTTTTTTCGCGGCCAGTTTTGCCCTGGTGAGCGTTATGTTTAACCTTGCGCAAGGAGCCACCTTCATCATGGAGGTTACTAGCATCATTATGGCAGTGTGTATCACGTCCTATTCGTTAATGTACGGTGTGCAACTCCGTGCCATTCGCCGCAACTATTCGCCTGTTGCCTCCTACGGGCATTCATAACCGGTTGTTTTTATCTGCCTGCTCTGTTATCAGACAGCATGACCATGCCGGCTCATTATCAGCCGGCATGGTCGCGTTAGATGGATGACAGAGTCCCGCAAAATCGATCAAAGCGATGTCCGACTGCGCAGCATTTCCGTCCGCCTCCGACTTCCTTCTCTGTCCATTTATCACAATAAATGCGCGCCCCCGCTTCGCGGACAGGGCGTGAGCGGAATTCCGCACATCCTGGGCGAGCGCAGCGAAGTCGAAGGATGCGGCTCATGGAAAACGACCGGACTTGTAGCATAATCTGCATCCTGAGCGGAGCAGCGCGCTGTTCTGCTGCTCCGCTCAGGATGCTTGACCGCCCGGTTTCGAGGGCTTTTCGGCCAACAAGTAGATCGCTTGCAGATGCAATGTCCGGCTGTGGCCGACGTGCTCGGTTAGGTCGTGCGGCAGACCGAGCGTCATCAACTCGTAACCGCTGGCGCGATGAACCTCCACGCCGTGCCGATCGGTGACGGTGTAGATCGCAGCGGAGATCAGACCTTTGAGCAAGGCCGCCGGTCTGGCGCTGCCGATCTGATGATCGCGGACGGCGACGGAATACACGGCTTCGCGCCCATCCGATCGGACGTATTCGACGACCGAGACCTGAAATTCTTCGAGGCGTTCCAGCCGATATTGAAGACCGTCTTGAATGACGTGTCGAATGCGTTTGTAGAAAGCGATGTAACTCGCATACTCGGCCAGTTCGGCCTCGCTCAATTCGTTGAGACTGGAGCCGATACCCAGCGCGCCGCGCATCGCTACATCGAAGCGCAGGCTTAGCGGCGTCACACGCTGCGTGATGTGGCTGTGTTCGTGCGTGACCCACGCTTCCATGCAGCGCGCCGGATAGGCGAGGCTGAAGCCTTCCTGAATGCGGATGCGATCGAAGGCATCGGTGTTGTCGCTGACCCACACCTGATCGGTGCGCGCCAGAATCCCCAGATCGATCCGCCCGCCGCCGCCCGAGCAGCTTTGAATATCCAGCGTCGGATGTTTGGCGCGCAGTCGATCCATGATCGCATACACGCCCGCCACATGTTTGCGCCAGATTGCTTTGCCGGCGACCGAGCCGGGTTCGGTTGCCAGACGATTCATGTCCCACTTGAAGAAAGCGATGGAATAACGCTCGACGAGCGCATCGAGCATTGAGAAGATGTACTCGAGCACTTCATCGCGGCCAAAATCAAGGATCAATTGATGCCGCGATTCGGTGCGTTCACGACCGGGGAAGTGCAGCACCCAATCGGGATGGCGGCGATACAGCTCAGAATCGGGGTTGACCATCTCCGGCTCGATCCACAATCCGAACTTCATCCCCAACCGATGCACTTCAGCGACGAGTTGTTCCAGTCCCTCGGGAAAGGCGTCGGCACTTACCACCCAGTCGCCAAGCCCGGCGTGATCGCTGCGCCGCGCACCGAACCAACCGTCGTCGACGCAGAACAATTCCACGCCCAGCGCGGCGGCTTTGCGCGCCAACTCTGCTTGACTTTCAAAACTCAAATTGAAGTACGTGGCTTCCCAGCCGTTGTACAGAACGGGCCGTGGTCGCGGGCGCGGCAGCACACGTTCGTACGTGAAGGCGTGCAA
>JAUQXD010000914.1 GCA_030834835.1 Thermoflexales bacterium
TCGGTTATTGGTGTTCAGCCAATCCCACTGATCGCCGCCGCTCTTGACGATATACTTGAACTCGTAGCCGGCGGCCGCCAGGTTCACGGTCGCCGTAAAGACGGTGTAACCGGCGTCGTGCGTCATCGACAACGCGTTGGAATTCCAGCCGTTGAACGCCCCGGCCAGGTACACATCTTCGCCCGTGTGCACCACGTCTTCCAGATCGTGATATACAAAGGTGACGGCCGCTGGCACGGTCAGCGTCACCGGCACGATGACCAGTGGCGTGACCGGGTCATTGCTGTTGACGCACACTCTGGCCGTATACGTGCCCGCACTCAGGCCCGTGGAGTCGAAGCCGACGTTGACGGTGCTGCTGCCCAGGCTCGCGGTGCTGCCGCTGGTCGGCGACAGATTGAGCCAGGGCACGCTGCCCGGCGTCGAGCAGACGGTCAGGTAGCTCAGCGTGTCGATGCCGATGTAGTTGGAGTTGTCACCATTCGCACCGCCGTTGTCAACGTAGTAACGCAGACCCAGGCGGCCCGACACCGGGGCGCCCAGCCCGCTGATCGTGACCGTAATCGGCGACCACTGATCCGGGTAACCACCCACGGCCAGGGTAGGGTTGATGGAGGTGAGCAGTGTATTGAACACGCCGACGCTGGTAGCGGAGAGGCCGACGTCCGTGATCGCGCCGGATGAGCTGAGTCGCACCTCCAACCGATCGGGGTAGACGCTGTTCGTCGGCACGCGCGTGTAGAACAACAGCGTATCGCCATTGCTCAACGTGGTTTCCGGCGTCAGCAGCCAGTTGCTAATCGTGCCCACCGCGCCGGTGTTGTTGAAGTTCGCGCCGATGTACGAAGTCGTCGGTCCCTGGTGTGCCGGGAACACGGTGGCACTGCCCTGGAACCAGCCGGTGCTCCCCAGCGGGCTGCTGCGATTGATCTGCCACCAGCCCTTACCGGGCAGGGTAGTGACATTGTCAAAGTTCTCGGTGAAGCCTGCGTTGATCCGCTCGGGCTGCGTGGCAGGCACGATGGCCGATTGAGCGCGGCCGGCCGCGCCCGCGGTGCCCGTTCTCCGGTCACCTATCTCCAGCCCAGCCGTGATCGGCGCGTCGGATTGCGGCGCGGACCCCGGATCCTCGAACACGTTCCAGTCCAGCGGCGACGCGCCCGTGTTGCTGATGGTCAACGGTTGCGTCACCGTCTGATTGGCAGCCTGAGTGCTGCTCAAACTGGCGGGCGTCACACTGATGACGGGTGCGGCCAGGTTGAAGGTCAACAGCCGATCGGGCTGTGGCGGCAGCGCGTTCTCCACCAACAAGGATTCGTTGATGGTGCCCGAGAAGGGTGTGCTGCCGACGCTAAACGTCTTGGTCAGCGTGTGATAGGCGTTGGCCGCCACACCATTCGCGCTCCAGATCAGCGAAGCGGGCGTGGTGAGCACCGAGCCACTGGAGACCGAGAAGCCGCTCAGGCCCAGCAGTGATGTCCAGTTTTCGGTCAGCGTGAAGGTGACATTGCCTGTGGCGGTCACCCACACCCGATCGACGATCTGCACCACATCGCCCGGAATCAGATTGATGGTGGTGGCCGTGGTGATGACGTTGTTGACGGACACCTGCTTGTCCCACAACGACTCGACCGGCGCGCAGACGCGCTTCTGGCCGGTGACCTGAATGTCGTCAAGGTGCCAGCCGTCATCCAATACGCCTGGATCAGAGTAGAAGCGGAAGCGGAAGCGGGCGTTGGCAACGTGCGCCAGCGGCGTCAGGTTGACCGTCGCCTGCGTCCACGCGCTTTGCACGCCGTCGTAAGCGGCCAGCGGCTGGCCCCACGTCAGGCCGCCATCGGTGGACACTTCGACAAAGCCATAGTCGTAACCGGCTTCCGTGCTGTACTTGTGCCAGAACGACAGCGCCACGGCATCGTACGCGCTGAAGTCATACTGCGGTGATACCAGCCACGTGGATGCGCCAGGCGGATATTGCCCGCCGGGGCTGTCCGTCCAGGAGCGAGTGGGACTGTTGGAGTCTTCACTCGTGATGGTCCACTCCCAGCCAGTGTACGTAGTGCCCGTCGTCCAGCCACCCTGGCCGTTCTCCACATTGTCGAACAGCACAAAGGAGCCGACCGGGCCTTGACCCGTGGGCACGCGAATGTCGTGACTGAACGTGCCGCGCTGGGTGGTGGTGTTCAGGTCAAAGTCGATGGGCACACCGCACACGAAGTTGCTGTCCACCGCAAAGTTGAACGGCGTCGTGTTGGTCTGCACCGCGCCCACATTGATGTCGGGATACGCCGAGGCGCTGCTGTTCATGGTCACGCCCGGTGTTTGTGGCGTCAGTGTGGCGTTGACAGTGGTCGCCGTCAGGGTGCCGGCATTTTGCAGCGCCGCCAGCACATCCACCGAAGCATCACCCGGCTCGATGACCTGATTGCCGCCATCGTTGACCTGGGTGTTGACCAGGTTCAGATCGGGCACCGGCCATGCACAGTAGGCGGGCGTGCCCGGCTGCAACTTCAACGTCCACGTGATGAGCGTGCCCGTGTCCTGGGCAGCGGTATCGTTGAGGCGCAGCCCCCACGTGCCGCTGGACGGCGTGAAGTTGAACGTGGACAACGGCTGCTCGGGCCGGAAGACGCCCGTAAACGGTGCGGGGATGCCCACAATCGACAGGGCCGCATCGTCGTCAAAGGTGGTGTTGGTGTAGTTATCGCCGTTGCCACCATTCGCCACCGACAGGGCAATCTCGCCACCCGCCGGATTGCGCAGGTAGATACCCACATCGGAATCCCAAGTGTGGTTCAGGCTCAGGCTGACGACGATCTTGCCCAGTTGGAACACATCCGCGACGTTGACCGTGGAGGTCACGCCCACGAGATTGTTGTCCGGGATGGCTTTGGGCACGTCGGTACTGACGTACGTGTACACCGTGGGCGACACTTGCGCCGGAATCTGCGCAATGACGCTGAACGTCTCGGTGAACACACCCTGATCGCTGGTGATCACCTTTCTGAAGTCCAGCGTCGCGCCGCACGTTACGCCGCCATCCACGGAGAAGCCAAACGGCGTCGCATTGACCGCCGCTGCGCCCGCCGCCAGATCGCTGTAACTGGCCGTCGGCGTAACGATGGTCACACCCGGCGTCAAGGCGAACAGCTGCGCAGTGATGTTGGTAGCAGTGAACAGGCCCGTGTTGGAGATCGTCTCAAATACCTGCAGGTTCTCTTCGCCCGGTTCCACGTAGCCATTGGCATTGGCCAGCGGCCCCGGATCGGTGATCACGACTGCGGCATTGACCAGATTGGGATAGGGCTGCAGACCGATACTGACCGAGCCACTGCCGCCGCTGGTGATGACCACTGGTGCGGCTGCGGAATTCTCGACCGGATAGTTGGGCGTCAGCGGCCCGGCGGTGACGGCATAGGTACCGGGCAACACCGTCATCGTGAAGACGCCGGCCACGTCGGTCGAGGCGGCATACGTGCGCGTGAAGGTGTCATTGATCGCCATGACCGGCATGTTGGGGATGGCGGCCAGTGTCACGCTGTTATACACGGTGCCGGTGATGGTGCCGGACGCCGGTTGAGGCACGCACGACGGATACTTGAACGAGCCGATGCGCGTGCTCCAGTTGGCCGAGCTGGTGGCGGTGAAGTATTCGGTGGTATACCAGAACGTACAGTCGTCCACCGGATCGATGTTCATGGAACTGTAGTCGCCCCAGCGCGCGGCGGTGTGTGTCTGCGCGCCGTTGCCCACCGTCATGGTGTACTCGGCTTGCGGCATCAGGTTCAGCGTATCCGTGACCAGCCGGCCCAGATACCGGATCTGCGGATAGATGGTGGAACTGGATGCACTATAACCGATGGCGGCATTGCCCATGCGATCGGTGGCGATGCTGGCCATCCAGCGCCACACATTGTCCGCCGGATTGTATGTGCTTTGCTGGTAGAGCGTGGGCGTGATCAGATCACCGGCGCGGGTCAGGCGCACCTCGTACCAGCGCAGGGCGGCCTTGCCGCTCTCAGTGATGGTGTGATTGGCCCACAACGATTCGGTGCTGCCCACGCGGCGATATTGCAGGTTGTACATCAGGCGTGGGCTGAGCGCGTCAACGCCCTGGCTGGTGCCAGCCTGCGGCACGCAGGAACGAGCATCGCACACCGGGGCATACGTGGCGATCGGCATGGTGGTCGGGCCGGCGAGCGCGGAATTCTCCGGCACGTCCCAATCCACTTTGAATCGCCAGAAGTTGAGTTTGTCCGGCGCCTGCACGGCCAGCAAGAAGGCAGGCGAGCCGGGCGGCGGCGCGTCACCGAGCTGATTGCCGGCCAGCACACTGCTGGTGTCGGACAGATCGAAGGCGACAGATTGCAGACTCTGGCCGCCCAGCATGCGCGAGCGGTTCAACGCCCACACGCGCACGTACCCGGGAATGTTGGTGTCCGGGAACATGTTGGCCGTCATGTAATAGGCATCGGGCCACACGCTGAGCTTGGGATAATCATTCATCGCCGTGTTCAAGCCGTCGATTTCCGGCGTGGAGGCGGGGAAGGCATAGGTCCACCAGCCGCCACTGATCGGATCGCCAGTCTTGGATAGCGCGATGCACTGATAGTATGGACCGGGCACGGCAAACTGCGTCAGCAGCCACCGATCAGCCATCGCATCGTACAGGGCAATCGGATCGCCGTCGTCGATGACGTTACACGGCGCCTGGCTGGCATTGAACAGGTCGCTCAACTGCAACGGGCCGACGAGGCGCGCGCCGGTGGCTTTGTTGTAAACAGAAAAGGTGGTGTTGACGTACTGAACGTAATGGTTGGGACCAACATCACCCACGGTATCGGGCGGCAGATAGCCGCCTGCTTCCGAGCCATACTGCCCGGCAAAAGTCGTAATCGGCGCGGGCATGTTGGCCGTGCCGGCCGCGCGCTGCACCACGCCGGTGTCGGGCGCGGTCGGGCCGTAGGCCAGATCATTGAAGAAGGCGCGTGCTTCCAGCGGGGCGCGGGTTTCACGCCCGGCCGCGTCCACTTCGGGTTTGGCGGGGGTAAGATCACGCAAGTCGCCGTCGTATGAGCCGGCTACGGCTTCCGTGACGTACGGGCCGCTGACGACGGGGCCAACCGTACCGGTGGGGATGGGCTTGGTACGCGGCTTGGGTCGCGGGCTGCGAATGTTGGGATCAAAGGGTGCGGATGGTTCAGACACAGATTCCGTGTTAGCGTCGTCCTTCACCCCTTGGTCGGCGGCGCGCTGAGCAGCGCCGCCAGGCTGTTCACCCTGGCTACTGACAGGCAGGACACCCAGGGCAAGAATCATACTCAACACGACCAGCAGGTTCAGCAAGTTCGCCTTGGACTTCATCGTTTAAGTGTTCCTTTCCTCATGGGGTTGACCGTAGCGATGTTGCAGGCACGTTGCTTGCATCAGGTACAGACAGTGGGGTGGTTGATCGCTTAGCGCCTCCTGTGTGCGAATGCGTCCCTGAGGCGACCACTGCTGACGGCGGCCTGAGACGCTTCGATCGAGTACTTAGAGGGAAATGGGTGAAGGTTGCTGCGCCGGATTGGCCGACCGGCACAGTCACCACATTATAGATCAACTCTTGGCGAGCGCGAAAGGTTCGATAAAAAATGAGTACACCGCAAAAGGCGACGGCTGTTCGGTGGCGGTGGATGCGCATTGAAGCGGCATTGAAGCGAAGATAAACCCGACGAGTCGTGAGTGACCCGTCGGGTTTTTACAGCCGATCAATCGTGGGCGATCACGAAAGCCGCGCCAACGTCAACGCCTGATCACCGGCAGATACACCCATGCCGTCGGAATGAAGGCCACCGCCTGACGCTGAAGCGTAGTGCCGTAGCTATCCGTGATCGTCGCTGTATTCAAGATGGGCAGTTGATCGGTCACGAGCGAAGCCGCGAACTTGATCTCGACCGATCGGGCGGTGGAAGTGTACGTTTGCTGCGGCGGCACATACACAATCGCCAGTTCGTTCGACAACGCCGGCTCATTGTAACTATACTGCAAGCCGTGCGCGATGGTGTCTTGAATACCGATCGTGGCAGCTGCGCCGTAATCTACTTCGGCATGACCAAAGTCGGCGTCTTTATATTGCAGCGTGATGATGCTGGTCGTCTCGTCGAGGATCGCCTCGAACTCGCCCGGCGTGCCGAACTCGTTGTGTGAACTCAACCGCGAGGTGCGTGAGTATTCGATCACCAATCGACGATGGGGCGCAGTGCCGACAACCATGTACCACATGCGGCCTGGCCGCAGAAACAGATCGTCCCAGAACGGCGCGATGTAGCCGCGAATGCTCGCCTGCGGGTGACCGGGAATGGGCTGGTTGTTCGCCCCCATCTCCTCGGAGTGCCAGCCTTCCTGATTCCAGTGGAAGAACAATGTGCCATCGATCTGCACCACCATCTTTGTGTAGATCGTGCCGAAGAAATCGTACGGAAACGGAATAGGCACGGGGTTGCACGCCGCGTGCGTGGGGTAATACCACGCAAATGGCCGGCCAATGTTAGCGATCTCGATCCACTCGTAGCGCACGTTGGGCACCGTGCCGCCGCCGCGACTATCGCCCCACACGTAATCGGTGATGGAGTTGGTGTACGTGAACACGGCGGGCAACTGCCCTTGCCACACGATCGCGTTGTCCACGAACTCGGCTACACCACTCGACGCACTGAGACTGTCCGTGAGGTACATCGCGCCGAAAGGCAGCGGATCACTCACCACGATTGTGCCTGAAATCGCCGATGGATTCTGCACGCGGATGGTGTACGTGACGAGGCCGTTATCGTCCAACGTGCTCCGATCGATCTCTTTGGCCGACGAGGATAGATCGAAGTAGTCGATCGCCGTCACCACCGAGCGTGCCATATTCCAGCCTGCGCCGCTATCGACGAACAGTGTGTTTGTGATGCGTTGACCCGGATGCAGATCGGGCGTTACGATCACGTCAAACGTAATCGTGATCGGCGCGGAGAAACTCGCCAGCCCGCGCGCCCATTCCACCCGATTGAGCGCGGCGTTGTAATGCGTGCCGATCGGTTGGGCAATGAAGCCCGCGAATTGCACCCCGGCGGGCAGCGGATCGATCGCACTGACGGCATCCAGCACTTCGATGCCGCTGTGCAGCTCGATGGTGTAGCGCAGGTGATCGCCGGGATGCGCCACCGCCCGATCGGCCGTCAGCGACGACAGGCAGATATCGTCGAACAGGCGCAACGATTCCACGTTTTGCGTGGTCAGCGCATAGAAATCTTCATAGCCGCCGACGATAAACACTCGCCCGCGCGAATAGGCCGCACCCACGCCCGATCGATATGGATCGGCATAGTAGGTCGAGAGTCGATCCCACTGGTTGAGCACGGGATCATAGCGGCTGTTCAACGCGCCTTCACCGCCTTCGCCGCCGAAAGCATAGATCGCATTATCGGGCGCGACCGTCATCGCCAACGATCGATTCTTGCCAATGCTTGCCCCCGGTTGCCACGTATCGCTGGTTGGATCGTAGATGATCATCGACCCCAAAGTGGCTGTGTACGGATCCCCATCGGTGATGCCACCCGCCAGATAGATCTTGCCATTGAGGCTGGCCGCGCCCGCCAGTGAACGCGTGCCGCTGATCATGGCCGTGCGTGTCAGCCAGGTGTTGGTGGCGGGAGTGTATTCGTAGGTCGTGTCCACATTGCCGTGATTGTAGCCGCGCGAATCAAAGCCGCCGAAAGCGTACAACTTGCCGTTGACGGTCGCCGCCATCACGCCGCCCAGCGCTTGCGGCAGATCGGCCAACTGCGTCCACGCCTCAGCGGCCGGATCATAAACATAGGTCGTGTTCTGCACACCGAACGTGCCCGATACAACCTGATCGACGCCGCCGACCACATAGTATTTGCTATCGATCTCGACCGCCATCACGTACCCGCGCGGTTGCGGCAGCGGCGCTAACGTCTCCCACTGTTGAGAGCAGGTGTTGTAGCGCTCGGTGGAGGTCAGCATGTCGGTGGCGCTGACCACACCGCCGAACGCATACAAAAAGTAACTGCCCGGCTGCGCGGCCAAGCCAAAATCGTGCCGGCCCGTGGGGATGAGTGTTTCCATCTGCCAGTCGGTCATGGTGTACGTCTCAGCTACGGACGGCACATAGAGGCAGGGCATATCCAGTCGACCGGGATCATCGGTTTGAGGCGGTGCGATGGGGGCGGCGGAATCAATCGGTTGCGAGAGGAGTGGCGAAGCCGAGGCGACCAGCGCGATCAACACAATCGGCCCCAGTGCGGCGAACAACGCGAGAAATCGGCGGGACATGAAGTTGCCTCCTTGAATTTCGCTTGCCCCGCTCAATCGACGTCATCAGCATACACCTAAAACCGGTCGGTGGCACACCAATAATTTGTTTTCGGTTTGAATTCAGTCAGAAGAACAACCCAGTATGTTATGTGTATCTAAATTTCATGACTTTGCATATATACAGGCGTTGCCATATATAAGAAAACCTGAAGCATTACCTTAAGTGAATCAAATAGGCCAATGTGACATCCTTCACTATGGATGCTCAAACGGCTATGCCACAATAGTGACAAGTTTCTCAAATGCAGTTAAACCATGCCAGATTGTCCTGGCGAAGACAAAACACACGAAGGAGAAAAATGAAGATGCATAAGCTATTGATTTTGTTGATGGTCATCGCCCTGTTCCTGAGTGCGTGTGCGCCCGCTGCCGCACCTGCCCCGGCCCCCGCTCTGGCCCAAGTCGAACCGACGAAGGCCCCCGCGCCCACCAAAGCCCCCGAGCCGACCGACGCCCCCAAACCGACGGATGTGCCAAAACCGGCCTTTGACACGAACAAGGCCGCGACCGACTTCATGTCGAATCTGCCCGCCGGCTACTTCGGCATGAAGAATACTGACGCGCTGAAGGCCCTGACGGCCGATCCCAAGCCGATGCTCATCGACCTGCGTGAACCGAAAGAGATCACCCAGACCATCGACAGTGCGGTGAACATCCCGATTCGTTCGCTATTGAAGAATCTGGACAAGCTGCCCGCCAAAGATGCCCCGATCCTGTTCTATTGCGGCATCGGCCATCGCGGCGGCATTGCAGCCACGTTGCTGCAAATGCTGGGCTACACCAACGCTAAGAGTATTCAAAGCGGTTTCAGCGGCTGGAAGAGCGCCAGCCTGCCCATTATCGATAGCGCGCCCGTTGAGCCGAAGGTCAGCGGCGTGAAGGTCGAAGTCGATCAAGACTTGTTGGCCGCGCTCGACGCGTGGCTGGGCACCATGCCCGATGATTTTTGGGGCATCGCCACAACCGCCGCAGCCAAGGTCTTTGCGGCCGACCCCAAGCCGTTCATCCTCGACGTGCGCACCGAGCAGGAAATTCTGGCCGCCGGTTACATCGAGGGTTCGGTCAATATCGTGCTGTCCGACCTGGTCAAGAACCTGGACAAGCTGCCCGCCGACAAGGCTGCGCCCATCTACGTTTACTGCGGAGTGGGTCATCGCGGCAGCGTCGCGCTGACGGGCCTGCGGCTATTGGGCTACTCCGAAGTCAAGAGCATCAGCGGCGGCTTCAATAAGTGGAAGAAAGACGGTCTGCCCGTCGTCGGCGGCTTCGATGCGACCAAGATCGTGCCAGACTTCGTGGCAGCCATCCCCGATGGCTACTACGGCATGAAGAACACCGACGCGCTGAAGGCCCTGGCGGCCGATCCTAAGCCGATGCTCATCGACCTGCGCGAGGCCAAAGAGATCACGCAGACCATCGAAGGCGCGGTCAACATTCCGGTGCGCGCGCTGTTGAAGAACCTGGATAAGCTGCCCGCCAAGGAGGCCACGATTCTGGTGTACTGCGGCATCGGCCATCGCGGCGGCATTGCGACCGCGCTGTTGCAGATGCTGGGCTACACTGGCGCCAAGAGCATCAACGGCGGCTTCAGCGGTTGGAAGGCCGCCAGCCTCCCGATCGTGGACGGCGGCCCCGTCGAGCCGAAGGCCAGCGGCGTGAAGGCTGAAGTCGATGCGACGCTGCTCGCTGGTCTGGATGCGTGGCTGGGCACCATGCCCGATGATTTCTGGGGCATCGCCCCTGCTGCGGCAGCCAAAGCCATCGCAACCGATCCCAAACCGGTCGTCATCGACGTGCGCGCCGAGCAGGAAATCAAGGATGCGGGCTACATCGAAGGTTCCATCAACATCCCGATGCGCGACTTGCTCGTGGACATGACTAAGTTGCCCGCCGACAAGGCCACACCCATCCTCACGTACTGCGCGGTCGGTCAACGCGGCAGCCTGGCGCTGACGGCTCTGCGCCTGATGGGCTACACCAACGTCAAGAGTATCAGCGGCGGCTTCGGCAACTGGGTCAAAGCCGGTCTGCCCGTCGTCAAGTAACTCTGCTGCGCCAGCGATTTCAGATGAGGGCTGCCGGCTGGCAGCCCTCATCTGAAGCCAACAGCGCACCTTTATCTAAGCCATTATTCCTTTATGCATAGATACGGCCAAACCGATAAAGCGTCGTGAACGGTCAAGGGATGACGATCATGCACAAGCACCCCCAGAAAAGCGAAACCCAACTCTTGCACACACAGGTCTGTCAGGCGCTGGACGATCCGACCCGCATCATGACACTCTATCTGCTGGCGGA
>JAUQXD010000915.1 GCA_030834835.1 Thermoflexales bacterium
TGGCGACCTTCACATCGACGATGGGATAACCGGCGATGGCGCCGCCTTCCATGACGGACTTGACACCCTTTTCAATGCTGGTCTGGTACGACGACGACACTGCGCCGCCAAACACTTCCCAGGTGAACTCATAGCCCTTGCCGCGGGTCGGTTCGATACGCATGTGCACTTCGCCGAACTGGCCAGAGCCGCCCGTCTGCTTCTTGTGGCGGTGCATGGCGTTGAACGAGCGCGTAATCGTTTCGCGATACGGAATCCGGCGTGGCACGGACACCAGATCGACGCCGAATTTGGTCTTGGAACGCCGCACGGCCACATCAATGTGGCTGTCGCCCAGACCTTCCAGAATGGTCTGCTTGGTGCTGGGATCGTTGAACCAGTGCAGCGTGGGATCTTCTTCGACGAGACGTGAGAGGGTAGGCCCCATCTTGGCGGAGTCGGCGGCCGTCTTCGGTTCGATGGCGATCGAGACCAGCGCGCGTGGATACGTGGCCGGCGCAAAGGTCAATGGATGAGCCTTGTCGCTGCATAGCGTATCGCCAGTGCCGGTGGCGGTGAGTTTTGCCACTGTGCCGATGTCGCCGGCCTTAATCGACGCGACGGGAATCTGTTCCTTGCCGCGCATCACATACACTTGCCCCAGGCGCTCTTCGGCGTTCTTGTTTGAATTGAAGACACGCGAGTCGGAGGCGAGGGTACCGCTGAAGACGCGGAAGAAGGTTTGCTTGCCCACAAACGGATCGGCCGTGGTCTTGAAGACCAGCGCGCCCAGCGGTCCGGCGGGATCTGGTGTAACCTTGATTTCGGCGCTGCCATTTTTGGCGACTTCCGGTCCCACATCGACGGGCGACGGCGCGAAGGCGATCAAGGTATCGAGCAGGGCGCTGACGCCCAGGTTGGCTACGCCGGCGGCGCACAGCACCGGAACCAGTGCGCCTTTGCCGATCGCCACCCGCAGACCGTGCTTGATCTCATCGACGGTCAGTTCCTGCCCGTCGAGATATTTCATGATCAGTTCGTCGTCGCCTTCGGCGGCGGCTTCCATCAACTTGACGCGCGCTTCTTCCGCGTCGGCCTTCAAGTTGGCGGGGATATCCACCAGATCGCCTTTGGCGCCTTTGCGGGCTTTCATGGCGATCAGATCGATGATGCCCTCAAAGCTGGCCTGGCTGCCGATGGGCAGTTGCAGCGGCACGAACGCCCCGCCTAACGAGCCGCCCAGCGAATCCAACACACGCTGGAAGTTGGCGTTCTCGCGATCCATCTTGTTGATCACAACGAAGCGCGGCAGATTGCGCTCGCCGCAGTAAGCCCAGGACAGTTCCGAGCCGACTTCGACGCCGGCCACGCTGTCCACCAGGATCACGGCCGATTCCACCACGCGCACTGCGCCTTTCACCTCGCCGGCGAAATCGGTGAAGCCCGGCGTGTCCAGGATGTTGAGCTTGTGGCCCTGATACTCGATCGGCAGCAGCGAGGTGGTGAGCGAAATATGACGACGAATTTCTTCTTCGTCAAAGTCTGAAACGGTCGAGCCGTCTTCGACCCGGCCCTGGCGCGTGATCGCGCCGGAACTGAATAACATCGCTTCACCCAGGCTCGTTTTGCCGGAAGAGCCGTGACCCAGCAAGGCAACGTTACGCAGTGCGGTTGTGGCGTAATCTTTCATCAAACCTCCAGAGGGTATGGAAAAATCGCCCCGGTATTGTAAGCAGGCCGGGGTTAAATGTCAACGATGTATCGACCGCTTGTGCTCATCCATCCAGCCGTTAAGGTTAAATCGTGCGTAGTATCTTTCGTCGCGCGGAAATCTAGCAGGCGAGCGATTTTACCACGTTCGCGCTGAACGCGCCTGCGGCGTGCAAATCGTTAGCAATTCTCGATTTGAGTTCTGCAAACAATATCGCAAGCCGAGCGGGCTTCGTGCGCAGCCCCCGCGAAACCGGCGGCGTGGGAGCCGCCTCTGCTGCAAATAATGAGAATTGCTGACAAATTGTTAGTGCTCGAAGCGGCCCATCCACTGCGCCTGGCCGATGGCGTGGCCCTTGACCGCCGCTTCGACCTCGGAACGTGCTGCGCCCGTCTTCAATTTCAGCGAAGCGATATCGAGCGCGTACAACTTGAAGAAATAACGATGTGCACCGCCGGGCGGCGGGCAGGGGCCGCCATAGCCGTTGCGACCAAAACCATTCTGGCCGCTGATCCCGGTGCTCTGATCGTCTTCGGCGAGTTGGGAGATGGACGGCGGAATGTCGAACAGCACCCAGTGCGTAAACGTGCCGCCGGGCGCATCGGGGTCATCCATGATCAGCGCGAAACTGCGCGTGTTCGCCGGGGCCTCGCTCCAGCGCAGTTCGGGCGACTTATCCTGTCCCTCGCACGAGAAGTCAACGGGCATGGTCGTGCCATCGGCGAAGGCCGGACTACTAAGTTTGAACGTCATCGCACTACCTCCCAGATCGATCGCGGCTGGCGGCTGACAGGCTGCGCCAGACAGAGCGAGCAACAAACAGACGATCAAGAAACGCATCGTATAATCTCCTGAGCGAAAGCGATCATCAGATCACCGGCGCATGCGGCTGGCGGCGCATAAACTGGCCGCTGCCCGCTCGACCGAGCCACTGGCCGTCATCGACCAGCAATTCACCGCGACGCAGCACCTTGATCGGCCAGCCCGTCGTCGCCCAGCCTTCAAACAGGCTGTAATCCACGCGCTGGTACGACGTGGCGACGCCGTACGTTTTCTTGATCGATGGATCCCAGATCAAGAGATCAGCGTCGGAGCCAACGGCGATGGTGCCCTTGCGCGGATAAAGGCCGAAAACTTTAGCGGGATTCGTCGCGGTGATCTCCACAAACCGATTGGCCGTCAGCTGCCCCTTCGCGACCCCTTCGCTCCACAGAATAATCATTCGATCGCCCAGACCGGGCAGGCCGTTGGGAATCTTCGTGAAGTTATCGCGGCCTAATTCTTTGCCGGGACGTTGATAGGGCACACCCTCATACTCGAATGGTTGCGTGCCGTCGAACAGGAACGGACAGTGATCGGTCGAGATGATTTGAAGATCGTTGTTTTGCAGTGCGCGCCAGATGGCGGCATTATCCTGCTTCGATCGGATCGGCGGCGAGCACACAAACTTCGCGCCGTCGGGGCGGGCTAGATCATCTTCCGTGAAGAACAGATATTGTGTGCAAGTCTCGCCCATCACGGGCAGGCCATGCTGCCGCCCGTAGCGCAGTTGATCGACTGCGCCCTCGCACGTCATATGCACCACGTATAACGGCGCGTGAGCCGTGCCTGCCAGCGCGATGGCGCG
>JAUQXD010000916.1 GCA_030834835.1 Thermoflexales bacterium
CAGGTGCTCATCTGCGCCTCGTGCAGGTTGGCGCTCGTCAGATCGGCGTTGGTCAGGTTCGCGCTGATCAGCCTGGCCCGGCTCAGGTTCGTTTCCAACAACACGGCCCCGGCCAGAACCGCCTCGCTCAAATCGGCATAGCTCAGGTCCGCGCCGCCCAACCTGGTGTTGCGCAGGTTCGCGCCGCGCAGATCGATCTCGGCCAGATCGAGGCCACTCAGATCGAGGCCGCTCAGGCGCGGCCGATCGCCCGAACTGATCAACGCCAGCAGTAATTCCTTACGCGTCATTTCCGCCATGCTGCATTCCTTATCGCGCAGACTCGCCGAACCAACCTTCATTATATGATCGATTGCGGACTGGCGCAAAGTACGGTCAATCTTAACTTGCATACTTGATCAACTCTCGGTATGATCATCTTTGCCGCAATTCGTAGATCAGGCGTCATTGAACCGTAGTCCGGGCGTAGGGCTGGCTGGAACTCTGGCCTACTCACAGGCGTTATGATTAGGAGGGCACTCATGCACACTACCCGCACGGTCGCGCCGTCACGCTGGTTCATCCCCGGCCTGATGATCGTCCTGGTGAGCACGCTGGGCTGTGGCTTTGTCGGGGGTGCGTTTGGCGCGGCTCCCAGCGCAACACCTACAAATGAACAGCCTAAAGTCCCGATCGTGTTCGCGGTGGCGACACCGACCGCCGTCTCGCCCGAAGCAGCCGTGGCCGATTCGGCCGCCGCCCAGCCGATCGGCCCGTTGGAAACGATCGTGATCACCGCGCCGCTGATGAATCAGGGTGTGCGCAGCGGCTTCGTGGTGGCGGGAGTGGCTGATCCGGCGTTTGAGCAGCGCTTGAGCATTCTGGTGCGCGATCAAACCGGTTGCGTGATTGGATCAGCGGCGGCGCAGATTCAAGCCCCGATCGGCCAACGCGGCCCGTACAGCGCAACAGTGCTGCTGCCAGCCTATTTGCCGCCCCAGCCGGGGCGCATCATCGTGTATGCGATTTCGCCGCGGGACGGCGGGCCGGTGCAGTTGTCGTCGGTGGATGTGCAATTGAACAGCGACGCGCCATCGAATATGGCTGCGCCTGATCCGAATCAGCGCGAAGCCATCGTCATCACCGCGCCGCAGCCTGGCGCAACATTGCGCGGATCAGTGCACGTGGTAGCCGAAACGATGTACACCGATAATCTGGTGATCGAAGTGCGCGGGCCAAATAATGAAACGCCGGGTCGCGTGACGCGCACGCTGGAAAACGCGGAAGGTCTGCCCGCGCCATTGATCGTGGATGTGCCGTTTCGCGTGGTCACCGATCCGCCCGGGCGCATCGTCGTGTACGTGATCCACCCACGTGATGGCAAGACCATTCATTTGAGTTCAGTGGAAGTGAATTTACAACCCTGACGAGTAACGCTTCAAGGAGTTCCCATGGCTACGCTTAGTCCGTCTCGTTCTTCATCCAAACTGCCGTTGATTCTCGCGATCGTTTTAGGGCTCGCAGCCGTCATCGGCGGCGGGCTGTTTCTATGGACGCG
>JAUQXD010000917.1 GCA_030834835.1 Thermoflexales bacterium
GCATGAAGCTCATCTTCGACACGCATGCTTTTATCTGGTGGGACAGTGCTCCCGCTAATTTATCGGCCAGCGTGCTGGCGCAGTGTCAAGACCCCGCCAATCAACTGCTGTTCAGCGTCGTCAGCGCCTGGGAGATGCAGATCAAATCGCATCTGGGCAAGTTGAAATTAAATCTCGCGCTGAGCGACATCATCGCAAGCCAGCAACAGACCAATCATATCGAACTGCTGCCCATCTCACTTGATCATGTGCTGGCGCTTGAAACCCTGCCCGATCACCACAAAGACCCGTTTGATCGACTGCTGATTGCATAGGCACTGGTCGAAGATGCAATCCTCATCAGCAATGATCCGATCATCCGTCAATACCCCGCTAAGTCAATCTGGTAAAACACGTCTGCGGCCCCATCAGCCATTCTACATTCTCGCGCAGGAAGTCGGCTTGCTTCGTCCTTTTCGGAAAGAAGTTGCCCACCCAATCTTTGTGTGCCCAGACGGCAGAACCGATGTAGAACTTCATAGTGCGGAAGTGAAGTCCGTTGCTACAAGGTTAAGGTTCGGGTGAATAGGCACATCGAACTCCGACAGGGGTAAGCGAAAGCGCATCATGTTGCCAGTGGCCGGGTATGTCCTGCGCACCGCCACTGGGATGAGGACGTACTATTCGGTAACGAGGATTTCTCGGTTGTTCAGGGCCACGTGGATTGTCTCTTGATAAATAACTGTAATAATCTGGAGCGTACCAATCAGACATCCATTCCAGAACACTGCAAGCCACATCAAATAAGCCATAAGGGCTGACATCACTCGGATCACTACCCACAGGTTCCGGTTTGTCAGTGCATTTGTTTGGTTCCCATTTATATCCCCAGGGATAAACCAGTCCTTCTGGCCCGCGAGCGGCTTTCTCCCATTGGGCACTCGTCGGTAGTTGCTTGCCACGCCAGCGGCAGTATGCGTCAGCACCTTCCCAGGTTAGGGCCGCGACGGGATAGTTTTCATAGCGTGCCTCAACGACAAATCGCTCACCTTCCTGCAGAATCCGGCTCGGATATTCATATTGATACACATTGACTGGTCGCAGGCCCGCACACGTTATGCCACCGCAAGCCGAAAAGATGTGACCAAGCGCATTCAGAAACTCAACGTATTCCGCACTCGTGGTCTTGTAGCGGTCGATATAGAACGAATCCAGATAGGCGATATGCAGCGAAGAAGAAATGAGCGTACTCCCCATTTGAAACTCGCCCGCCGGGATTTCAACCATCTTGCTCAGGTCGACGTTAGCTGCTGGCGGAGGCTGCGCGATCGTCATCGTCGACACAACTGCCTTTTCCAGCGGCAAGGGTGCTGGGCCTCGTAGACACCGAAAGCCGCTGCCAGTGTAATTGTCTCCAATAAAACGATTCGACGCCCGATAAATCGCTTCAGGCAGGCTATCGGTCGAGATATATCCAAAGTATCCCCCGCGACGGACGAATCCCAATTTGCCGTCAATGGAATAAGCTGTCTCAGTGTAGTGTCCGCCCGGATAAATACCGTATTGATTGGCCACCCATTCCGGCGCATTGCCAGCCATGTCCAGCGCACCGTAGGGACTGACTCCGGCCGGATAGCTTCCCACTGGAAGCGGCATATCGGCGGGTTGAAGTTTGGAAGCATCCCACTCATTGCCCCACGGATAAATTCGCCCATCCGTCCCACGGGCGGCCTTCTCCCATTCAGCCTCGGTCGGCAGCCGTTTACCCACCCATTGGCAATAGGCCTCGGCGTCTGTCGGCCGACGAACATAGACGGGCAGGGCTGCATCGGTGTCGTCATATGGCGCATATGGCGCAGTGCCCTTGTAGCTGTGCATACCACCGAATTTCCACCAGAGATAGGGCGGTGGACACACGCCAGCCATCATACACTGCTGATATTTGACTTGAGTGACTTCGTACTGATCGATCTCAAACGTATCCAGATAGACCAGCATCGGCGGCCATTCATCACGCGCAAAATCATTGTAGGCGCTGGCGTACGGGCGGGCCATTTGCTCGGCATGCGCGATCTCTTCACCCGTGCTGCCCATGATGAAATTGCCAGCCGGCACCTGCACCATGGGCACATCGTCGGAGCCTGCGCCCAAGATAGGCGTTGCTGTTGGCCCTGGCGTCTCGGTCTGGACAGGCAATTGCGTTGATGGAACGCTTGTGGAAGTTGAGGTCGGCGCAAGAACAACTTCGGTCGTCATCGTCGGCAAAGAAGCCGCGCACGCCGCCAAAAGTAACAGGCCCAACAGGGCAACCAACTGAATCGAACAGCGTTCCAGAGTTTTCATGTTGCCAGTATATAACCGATCCAACCTCGCGTTTGCACGCCTGGCCTACGTTTACATGATGTTACCGTGACGCCCTACAACCTCCAACTTCTAACCTCCAACTTCCACTCACAACTCCGCAATCATAAACGCCACCGTCACACCGTCGCCGCCCTCGCCGTCCTTGCCGCCCTCAAAGCGCTTGACGTGCGGATTGTTTTGCAGCGCTTCGCGCACGGCCTTCTTCATTGCGCCCGTGCCCTTGCCGTGGATGATACGCACGAACGGCATGCCGTTCAACGCGGCCGCATCCAACTGCCGGTCCAGTTCCATGATGCCTTCCTCGACACGCAGGCCGCGCAAGTCCACTTCCATGCGCGCTTGCGAGGTGGTCTTCACGGTGGGCGAAGATTGGGCGGCCGCGAGGGCTGCCCCTACCTGCGGCGAGGATCGCCACTCCACTTCATCCGGCTTGACGCGCATGCGCAGCGACCCGATCGCCACTTCCACCTGCCCGCGATCGAAGCCGCTGACTTCCGCAATCGAGCCGATTCGTTCGACAAAAACGTGATCGCCCACGCGGATCGAGTGGCGCGGCCCCAACACCGGTTTCTCAATCGGTGTCGGTGACGGCAC
>JAUQXD010000918.1 GCA_030834835.1 Thermoflexales bacterium
TCAGAATCAGGACTTGCCCCAGAATCATGCCGGCCACTTCCGGCCAGCGGGCCGAGCCTTCCACGGCCAGACCGCGCCAGTTGAGCAGACCATCGACCGCGCTGCCGATCTCGGGCAGATGATTGGTCAGCCAGGCGGCTCCGGCCAGAGCGGCCACCGTGAAGGGCACTGCCAAAGCGAGGGTGAACCCGACGGCTAGAAACTGTACTTTGCGCATGGCGACCTCCAGTTGATGTTTCGGCTGACAACCTTAATCTCTGCATATAGCGTAGCACAACGGACGCCGGCTGTCGATTGGCAAACGAGACCATTTTCGTACTGGGGAAATCATCGGATTGGGGCAGGCCCGATCGGGTCGCACCCCACGCCCGATTGAGCGATCACCCCACGACGACCCATCGATGGATCGGCTGCGCCAGCATAAGTCGCCACTCTTTGACTATCACCACCTTTGTGATAAACTATAGCCATCTTCTTTATTCTCGTGATTTCCTCTGCCACACGTGAGGCTCGGTTTGTGTGTGATGATTGTCACAGTTCACCATGACGAATAACACTGAGCGAAACGGGCAAATCGGCCACAATATGAGAATTGGGTTAAACACCCCATTATCCGCTGGGGTGATTACCCTATCCGGTTCTTGGATTCATGCTCGTCAACCAGTCTTCAGATCTTGTACCGAAGGGAGGTGTCTCGCCACATACACATTCTGATGAATTTCTGGAAGTATTCATCGGTAGCTGACCTTACCATTCGAGGAGGAAGAACATGTCGAAGAAGTATCTCGTAGCAGTAACAGTACTGCTGATGCTTGTGTTGGCTGCGTGTGCGTCGCCTACGCCTGCGCCGACCCAGGCACCCGCTCAACCGCCGACCAAGGCCCCGATTGCTGCTGAGCCGACCAAGGCGCCGGAGCCGACTGCGGTACCGGAGCCTACGAAAGTCCCGCTGGAAGTGCCGTTTGAAACCCAGTGGGTCTCTTCGCCGCACAATGACAAGACTGCGGTGGCGTTCAATGATTGGAATGATGCCGATCCCAAGGAAGTGCCAGCCAGCTGCGCGACCTGCCACACCACCACCGGCTATCAAGACTTCCTGGGCGCCGATGGCTCAACGGCCGGCAAGGTCGACAAGAACCAGCCCATCGGCCAGACGATTCAGTGCGTGGCCTGCCACAATGAGACGGCCTCGACGCTGTCCGAAGTGGCCTTCCCCGGCAAAGACCCCGACGGCAATCCGTTGATTGCGCACAACGTCGGCGACTCGGGCCGCTGCATGGTCTGCCATCAGGGCCGCGCCTCCAAGGCGTCGGTCGATGCCCGGATCGAGCAGTTCAAGATCACCGATGTTGATGCCGTCGTCGCCCCGATCAAGGACGATAAGGGCGCCGATGTGCGCTTTGGCTTCATCAACATCCACTACTTTGCGGCGGCGGCCACGCTGTACGGCACCGAAGTAAAGGGTGGTTATGAGTATGAAGGCAAGAGCTACGACGCCAAGAATCAGCACGTGACCGGCTACGCCGAATGCGCCGCCTGCCACAGCCCGCACACGCTGGAAGTCAAAGTTAATGAATGCGCGGTGTGCCATGAAGGCGTCAAGACCGTTGAAGACCTGAAGAACGTCCGCATGGTCAGTTCCAACCCGGACTATGATGGCGACGGCGATGTGAAGGAAGGCATGGCCTTTGAAATCGAAGGCCTGCAGAAGGCGCTGCTGGCTGAAATCCAGAAGTACGCCAAGGACAAGGCGGGTGCGGCTATTGTCTATGATTCGGCCACCTATCCGTACTTCCTGCTGGACGCCAACAACGATGGCGCCGGCGACAAGAACGATCAGGGCGGGGCAGTTGCCTACAATAAGTGGACGGCGCGCCTGTTGAAGGCCGCCTACAACTATCAGGTCTCCATCAAAGATCCGGGCGCGTTTGCGCACGGCAACAAGTACATCGTCCAACTGGTCTACGACTCGATCGAAGACCTGGGCGGCGATGTGAGCAAGCTGGCCCGCACCGACGCCGGCCACTTTGCCGGTGACACCCTGCCGTTCCGCGATTGGGACGACACGATGACGGTACCGTATCGCTGCGCCAAGTGCCATAGCGCCGAAGGTCTGCCCACGTTCGTGAAGAGCGGTGGTACCATGGTGGTTGATGGTCGCGGTACCACGCTACCGACGGGTATCGGCCCGCAGCCCTCTGCCAACGGTTTCATGTGCACGACCTGCCACAACGAAGAGAAGTTCCCCGAACTGCAAGCCATTGCGTCGGTGACCTTCCCCAGTGGCAAGACGGTGTCTTTTGGTAAAGACGCCGACGGCAAGCTAATTGCTGACAACTCAAACTTGTGCATTTCCTGCCACCAGGGCCGCGAGTCCACGTTGAGCGTGAACAATGCGCTGCGCGGCAAGGAAGACGATACGGCTGATCCCACCATTAGCTTCAAGAACGTCCACTACCTGGGCGCTGGTGCCACGTTGTTCGGCAATGACGCGCAGGGCGCCTACCAGTACGCCGATAAGGACTACGTCGGTCTGAACACGCACCCGGTCAACAAGTGCACGGACTGCCATGAAGTCCACGCCCTCACCGTCAAGGAAGACACCTGTGCGGCCTGCCACAAGGAAGCCAAGACGGTGGAGGAAATCCGCGCACCGGGCGATACCACCGACTACGATGGCGACGGCAACACCACCGAAGGCACCGCGGGCGAAATCGAGACCATGGCCGAAGTGCTGTACGCGGAAATTCAGAAGTACGCGGAAGCCACAGCCGGCAAGCCCGTGGTGTACGACGGCCACAGCAATCCCTACTACTTTGTCGACGCCGATAAAGACGGCAAGATCGACAAGGATGATAAGGGCGCGAATGTCCGGTACAACGCCTGGACACCGCGCATGCTGCGAGCTGGCTTCAACTATCAATACGTCCAAAAGGATCCGGGCGCGTTCGTCCACAATCCGCAGTACGTCATGCAGTTCCTGTACGACTCAATTCAGGACCTGGGTGGCAGCGTGCGGGGTATGACTCGCCCCGAGGTCCCCGCACCGTAACAGTTTCATCCGTTTTGCGCAGTACCCAGGCCGGACACGCCCAGTGTCCGGCCTGATTTTTGTGGCAGGCTCATTGTCCAACGTGATGTTTGTCACATTACCCGGTGACAGAGGTTACTAATCTCCGCCTCATAAATCGGCCAAAATACTGGTGTGGTGATCGGCCCAGTGGTTATGGGGTAAACACCCCAGACAGACTGTGGCCGACTTGATTTTCAGGGTGAAAATCCAGCGACGGAGACGCATACTATGAAGAATTCATTGCGCAGATCGTTTGTCCGCAGTCTAAGCGCTTTTGCGATCGGTTTTGGCCTGTGTGTGGCCATCGGCGCGGTGTTGGCGGTTGCCCAACCGGCGGTTGCCGCCCCAATCAGCTTGAGCGCGGCCCATCCGGATTTGACAGCCATCCAGGCGGCGGCCCAGGTCACATCTACCGGTGGGTATCTCGGCCCTGAATGGTGCAGTGAATGCCACAAGGACATCCATGCCGAATGGACCACTACGCTTCACGCGGCCGCGTTCTCCTCGCCGATTTTCCAGGAAGCCTGGACGAAAGACCCCAACAAGAATGCCTGTCTGCAATGTCACACCACCGGCTACAATCCCGCCGATGGAACCTACAAAATTGAAGGCGTGACGTGCGAATCGTGTCACGGCGCGTACCAGCCCACTCACCCCCAGGTGAAGATGCCGATCACCCCCGACGCGACACTGTGCGCCACCTGCCACAAATCCACCACGAATGAATGGCATGCCAGCAAGCACAGCGAAGTCGGCATTCAGTGCCAGGCCTGTCACGATCCGCATGCCCAGAAGCAAAAGGCCGAGGACGTGAACGCGCTGTGCACCAACTGCCATAAAGACCCTGGTGACACGTTTACACACGGCACGCACGCCACGGCCGGCCTGCAATGCAGCAACTGCCACATGTATACCGATCAAGAAAATAACTCCCCGATCGGTGGATTGCTCTCCACCGGGCACACATTTGCCGTCGGCTCGGACACGTGCATCGGCTGCCACCGCGACACAGTGCACACCCGCGACAAGATTCTGGCGCTGACAGGCGAGGTGTCCAAGCTGACCGACGCCGACAAAGAGACGCTGTTGCAGACGGCGCAACAGCAAGAGCAACAGATCACCAGCCTCAAGACGGAAGGCGAAACGCGGCTGTACGTCGGGCTGGCGCAGGGCGCGATCGTCGGTCTGGCCGTCGGGGCGGTAGCAGCCTGGATCGTCAGCCGCCGACTCCGCATCATCGAAGAAGTCGTCATCGAAGACCGTGCAGAAGGGAAGAAGTAGCGATGAGTACAGGCAAACGCAAACAGCGCGTAAAACTAGACCTTACCCGTCGCGATTTCATCACGCTGGCCGCCACGGCCGCCGGTTCAGTCGTCGCTGCGCAGGTCTTGACGACGGGTGCGTTGT
>JAUQXD010000003.1 GCA_030834835.1 Thermoflexales bacterium
GCAAAGCGCACCGTCTGCCCGACCAGCGAAGCCTCTGTGCCCTGGCGGCCCTGGTATTCACGATCGAGTTGATCGAGCCAGATTGATGAATCGGGCGAGACCGCTTGGAATTCATTCGCCAGCGCGGCATCCAGCATCCGATCGGGATCAAACGCCACAATCGCGGCGTTGAGAGTCTCGCCTGTGCTCGATTTGAAATTGCGCTGGTTGTAGGCATCCACCAGACCCTTGAACATCTCGGTCTTTTCGGGTGAGACCGCCATCGTCAGCGCAGCCTGCGGGCCTTGCGTCACGGTCTGTACCGCATCACCCACGCTGCCCAGCAAATTATTCACCGCGCCTGAAGTCAGCGGCCAACACAACGCACACCCGATCACGACGATGATCAACAGGGTAATCCAGCCGCCGGGGTTGGGTGTGGGCGATTTGTAAGAGGAACGATAGGATCCTTGGCGGGACATAGGTGTCTCCGTGATCAGTAACAAGTAATGCGTACTGCGTAATTACGGATTACTCATTACGCAGTACGGCAACTTACCGTTGAGCGATATTCAGATCGAACCAGCGCAGCAGCGATTGCAGCACGTCCCGATCGGGCGAGCGCATAGCCGAGGTGCGCTGTACCACCGGCGTAATGCCCGCATCCTTCCAGCGCGTAAACGGGCTGTCCGGTCGATCGACGCTGACCTCAGCGTTGACGGGCCGCAGGCCGTAAATCACCGCTTTTTCCTGCACCGGCTTGCTCAACAAATACTTCTGAAAGTCCAGCGCCGCGTTCTTGTCGGCCGCAGTCGTCTCCGGGCCGATCCACACGCTGAACGGAAAGTCAAACCAGGTCACATACTTCGGATAGCGCACGGCCAATGGATCTTGCCAGCGCGTGGCGATACCGGCCATGTTCGCCAGCAGATCGCTTTCCAACATCTGGCCGCCGTCGCCCACCGAGTAGCCCAACAGCGCGAAGTCTTCCGCCGTGTACGCACTTGCGCCGCTGATGGCCGTGACCGAGCCCATCAGTTCTTTGAGCCACTTCTGAAACTCGGGCCTGGTTACATCTTCCACCGAGATGTTGGGTTTGTCGTAGTATTCACCGGCCGCCGCCACCATCGCCGCCAGACCGCCCACGTTCTTGCGCGGATTGGGCACGACCAGCTTGAAGAAACCCCAGGCTGCATCGCCGCCCAGTTCGGGCCAGCCGCCCGCTGCAATCGCGGCGTCGTGGATGGTCTTCCAATCGACCGCGCCGAACTTCGCTTCCAGCGCCGTAGCGCGCGAGCCATACAGGCCCCACGCGAACAGCGACAGCGCGATCGGTTTGGCGCGATATTCGCCGTCGGTCAGGAACACGTCGCGACCCAATCGATCTTTGTAGGCGGCGTTCGCCAGTTCCACCAGATAGCGCGAATCGGGAATCCACGCGGTGGGCGTGACATCAAACGCCGCGCTGTCGAAGCGATTGAGTGCGGTCAAACCATCCATCGGGATGATCGTCACTTTCACGCGGCGGCCATCCAGCTGATGATTCTCGCCGTTATAGGCGGTCGCCGCTTCGGTCACCCACTGCTCGATCGGCAGCGCGGTGACGATGCGCAATTCGATCGGGTCCGAGGAAGCCGCCGGCGCGATCGGGCTGCCGGTTGATCCGGTGGCGCGCGAAATCAGGCCGATCGCGACGATCACGATCGCTACAGCAATGACACCCACAAAAATCAGACGTGTACGGTTCATGGGAAATGCACTCCCGGTCAGTGACTACGGCTCGATACGACTATTGTAATCCCACCTGTCCAGCAGGCAAATAAACGGGCGGAGCCGAACGCTTCGACCCCGCCCGCCTGGGCCAGATGTCAACGATTGAGGGGCATGTCGCGAGCGGGTCGCTGTGGCTTAGCCGCCCAACCCCAGCCGCTTCTTGCGTTCGGCCAGCTGGGTGTCCAGTTCGGCCTTGCCCAGCACTTCGTCCATTTGATCGTCGAGCCGGCTGGCCATCATCTCACTCTTGGCCGAAGCCTTGTCGAGCCGCGCGCGAATCGATTCGCCCAGCCGCGCGATGTCGGCATCGCCGCTGCCCACGATGTCGTCGAGGGACTTCATCGTCTTGACGGTCAGTTCCTTGGACTTGGCCAGATCCAGCAGCGCCAACATTTCTTCGCGCTCTTGCTTGGTTGTGGTGAGCTTGGCTTCCAGCTTCAGCTTGGCATCCAGCAGCGCCTTGTATTCGGCCTGCTGTCGCTCATACTGCTCTTTATAGTCCTCGGCCAGGCGCTGGGTGGTGTTGAACTTGGCCTGCGCCGCGGTCGCCAGATCGTTGCGGTCTTGCTGCAACAGCGCGTCGATGTCGCGGTCCAGCTTGGCCGCCTGCGCCGCGTACTCGTCGTACTTGCGCTTCAACGTTTTTACTTCGCCGCCGACCGTCGCGGCCGCATCTTCCAGTTTTTCCAGGTTATCTTCCGCCTGGCGAATGTACTCGTCCATCACCGCGACGGAATTCGCCCTGAGTGCGGAATCGACCATCGAGTGCAGGTTGGCCGAGATCAATGTTCGAACTTTATCCAGCAAAGACGCCATCGTATTGCCTCCTGAGGGTAATTTACGTGGATAGCATAGCATCGGCCAGGCGCTGCCGCTTGACGCAAGCCGGACAGCCAACTGACAGACACGGCGCGTGCGAATGCGGCGCGCTAGGCCATGATGGGCAGGCACACGATAAACTCGCTGCCGGCGCCTTCTTCACTGCTGCAATCGACTTCGCCGCGATGCAGTTCGGCGATGCCTTTGACGATCGCCAGGCTCACGCCGACGCCCTGTTGTTCCATGCGCTCCCGATTGATCTGGTGGAAGCGATCGAACATCCTGGGCAGCTCGAGCGGCGGGATGCCGATGCCATGATCGATCACGTGGATGCACACGCGTTGTTCTTCGGCGGTAACCCTTACGACGACCTGCCCGCCGTTTCTGGAAAACTTGATCGCGTTATCGATCAGGCGGTGCAGCGCGTTTTCAAGATAATTCTCGTGCGCATCGACCAGCGGCAGATTCGACGCGACCTCGGCGACAAGTTCCACGCTGCGCTGGGTGGCGGCCTCCCGCAGGCCTTCAAACACCCGGTTGATCAAATTATCCCAGCCGTTGAAGGGCCGCTTGTCCATCAGATAGGCCTGACGCGCGTCGTCCGTCTCAAAGCGCACCAGCAGCAGGAAGTCTTCCACCAGCCGGTTCAGACGCGCGCTGCCGCCCTTGATGCGGCTCAGAAATTTTTGCAGATCATCGGCCGACCAGTTGCCTTCTTGCA
Source organism: Thermoflexales bacterium (assembly GCA_030834835.1). GTDB lineage: Bacteria > Chloroflexota > Anaerolineae > Fen-1058 > Fen-1058 > JAGOBP01. The sequence continues at coordinate 3,293 of JAUQXD010000003.1, forward strand.
TCAGATCGACGTAGCCGGTGATATAGGTCAACGGCGTGCGAAACTCGTGGCTGAGCATGTTCAAGATGGTATTCTTCAAATTCTCCATCTCTTTCAAGGCCTGCTGTTTCAGCACCATCGCCCGGTCGAGTTTGGCCCGTACCACCACCAGCAGATCGTCCAGATCGACGGACTTGACCAGATAGTCGTCAGCGCCCAGCTGCTTGCCCGCGCGGATGTCGGTCCGCTGCCCTTTCGCCGTCAAGAAAATGAAGGGAATCACCGCCCAGTTGGGCCGGCGGCGAACCTCTTCCAATAATTCAAAGCCATCCATCTCTGGCATCATGATGTCGGAGATAATCAGATCGGGGCGAAAGCGGGTCAGGACGCGCAGCGCTTCCTGGCCGTTCTCGGCCAGTTGAACCTTGTAGCCCGCCATGTCGAGCACATCGCGGATCCCCGTGGACATTGCCAGATCATCTTCAACGATGAGGATTTGCTCTTTCATGACTGCCACGCCCTTTGTCGCAGAGATCGGAGTCAGGCTGAGGTGAGTTTATAGCCGCGCCCGCGCACCGTCTGAAGATACTTTGGGTTAGCCGGATCACGCTCGATTTTGCTGCGCAGACGGCTGATCAGTTTTTCAATGCGAGCGTCGTCCACTTCGTCGATATAGTCCTGCCCCCACACGGCTTCGACGATCTGATACTTGTCGCACAACTTGCTCAGGCGGCCGTACAACAGCAGCAACAGGCGATATTCCAGATCGGTCAGCGTCGGGACACGCTCGCCATCGACCCAGACCTCGCCCGCGTCTACATCGACGTGCACACCGGTGGCGGCGGCCTGGCGCGTCCGCCGTTGTCGATAGGCATAACCGGCAAATAACCGGCTAAACACGCGCGGCGTTGATTCCAGCACGATCAGACCTTTAGCAACCAGATCGGCCTGCACCGCGCCGCCAGGCAGTTCGCCGTCATCGCCCAGGAAGTTGAGCAGGGCTTCCTGTTCCAACGGTGAGATCTGGCCCCAGAGTTTGGCGCATTCACTCCGAATCACGGAGTCACTTTCCAGACGTTCGCGCGCCAGCGTCAACGCCTGTGCCCGCGAACCGATCGGCGTGCCGCCCGCCACGCGCATCACCAATCGCGTCGCTGTGCGCAGCAAGCCGGGATGTCCGCCGGCCTGTTCGAGCACAAAATCGATCTCAGCGCGATCCAGGCTGTGTTCTGCGGCCGCGCCATCATCGGCGCTCCAGTGCGCCACGGCCTGACGGGCCTTCTCGTCCGTCAACAAACTCAAAATGATTTGATGGCCCACGAACAATTCACAGAATTCACCCGCCTCGGCATCATGCCGCCGCTCGGCCAACGGCATGCCGGTGGCTGTCACGTAGACCAGCGACTCGTATTTGTCGTGCAGTGCGCGCAGGTTCAGAAAGACCCGGCCTTCCAGGGAGCCGAATGGATCATCGAACTCGTCAAACAACAAAGCCACACGCCGCTGCAATTGCTCGCACAGCATGGCGATGCCATCGTTGAAGCCCAGCGCCGCCACGATCGGCCGTTCGGCCTCGATCACGGTCTGATACAGCGCTTCCACACGCGTCACCAGATCCGCCGGGACCTTCTTGCCCAGCCGTTTGACCGCATCCAGCGCGGCGCGCAGGGTCACCTGATAAAACGCCTGATCGGTCAGGGCCAGCATCGAGTTGCAATCGACGTACACGTACAGCGCTGACTCGATGCGAGTGTGGGCTTCAGCCGCCGCACGCAGCAACGTCGACTTGCCAATGTTGCTCAAGCCCACGATCGAGCAGCAGTCCCCTTCAGCCAGCGCCGCTTCTAAAGCGGCTAAATCGGTGGATCGTAAGAATAGAGAATCAGCCATAGTCTTAAACAAAAACGGGTCAACCGAAGAAGTAACGGTTGACCCAATTGAACAATCGGATCATTAAGCCTGAGTTGTGCGCAATCGGCGCGCTACAAAGAAGACCGCCACCAGACCCGCCGCCAGCGCCACCAGACCCAGCGAATCGCCCGCGCCAGTCTGAGGCACTTGCTTGTCGCCGCCGGCCACGGTGCTCGTCGTACTCGTGGTCGAGGTGATGCCGCCGCTTGCGCCAGCCGCCGATCCGCCGGCTGTAGCTGCCGGCTTTACTGCGGAACCCGCTGCTGTCGTAGCCGATTTGGTGCCGGTCGTGGCTCCGGCTGCTCCGCTCGCTTTGGTCGGCTCAGTGCTTGTGCCAGTGCCGCCTGTTGAGGGTGTAGCACCTTCGGTTGTGTTGCCACCGGCTGTAGTGGGCGCAACTGTCGGAGCAACCGTTGGCGCCGGTTTCGTCGGCGTGGCCGTGGGCGGCAGCGTCGCCGTTGCGGCTTCGGTCGGCTTAGGTGTAGCCGTCGGCGGCACCGGCGTGATCGCAGCCAGCAGCGCCACAGCTTCATTCGTGGCCTGGGTCGACGCGTTCTGCGCCGCAATCTGCGCGCGTCCGCCTTGCTGAGTGAGGAAAATCACGGCGATTACGATCAGCCCCAACACAAACAAACCGCCCATCCCCAGCATCAACAATCGGAACGTGCGATTAGATTGCTCGTCGCCGTTGCCGTTACTTTCCGGACCGTTATCCAGATTATCAGTATCCTCAAGCGCCATCGTATTTACTCCTCTACAGAAATGGACCCGCCGTCGATAAATCCGCTACCCCATTGTAATACAAAACCAACGGCAAAGGCAAAAGTGAGCGGCTGCGCCAAAGTGAGTGGCGGCGCCAAACGGTCAGCCGCGCAGGATTTCAAGATTGGCAAACGGCACAAACGTCTTGCCCAGGACTTCCAGTTCGATCTCTGCGCCGTGGACGCGCGCGCCGCTATCGGTCTGCACTGATCGATCGAGAATGCCGACGACGTTGCCAGTAGCGCCCTGCAATGAGCCGCGTATTACTCGCACGCGCGCGCCCACCGTCAGCGGTGTCCCCAGCGGAGTCGCGAGGGCGGGCTTTGAATCGACCGGCAACGGGATAAGAATCTCCGGCCGCATCACACCCCAGCGCGTTTGCGTTAACGCACTCAGCGACGCTTCACGACCCGATTGACTGCTCAGTAATTTGAAGATCGGACGCGACATGGGAATGCGTCCCAGGCCCTCAGTCAACAACACCGGGAAAGGCATACGGCGCGCCAGATCGATCAAGCGGCCATCCATACTGCCGGCGATGATGCCGCGTACTTGCAGCTGCGAGGCCTGCTGCAGCGCCGCCTCATCGATCCACGCGCCGCCCACCACAATCGCGCCATGTGCGGTCACATCGATCGACTTGGCCCGCAAGATGTCGGCCGGATCGTGCGCGACGACCTGCAACACGCCGAACGATTCATCGCCAAAGCCCACAGTGGTCTGCACGACCGCGCCCGTCGTCTCAATCACCACGCCGCGGCCCGACAGAACGTTGACCACGCTGCCGCCCAGATAAGCGGTCAATTGAAATGGTCTGGTGACCACCTTGATCAAAATCCGGCCATGCGCTTTGTCGATGCGAAAGACAAAGCCGTCGGTGGGCGACAGGACCCGTCCGCCCGGCAGCACGCCGCGCGCCGCGATCACGGTATTGGTGGTGACGTCGTCGCCTTCTCTGACCTTGAGAAAGCGCGCCACGCGCGACACCGGCACACGCAGCAGGCGCGCCACATAGACGATGCGCACTTCGCCGCTAATCTCGGCCTGGGCCACCACTTGTGTGGGCTGCACTTTCTCGCCGCTGCTGACCAGTACCTTGCCCGGCACAGGCAGCATGCGCTCACGCCGGATCAACGTCAACGGCATGGCCCGCGTTTCAGGGGGATAATACGCCACTAAATCACTCATCAGGCCCCTACATCCCACAGCCACTGCTGCATCCGCTGCAAACGTTCGTCGCTATCGACGGGCAGCGCACTGGCCAGCGGCCGGCCGCGCGCGTCGATGATCACACCCACCGCACCGCCATATATCTTATACGGTTTTCCGCCCCGGCCCGCGCCGCGGCCAATGTCCATGCCGCGTCGAGGATGCAGTTCCAGGGTCGCCGACTGACCGGCTGGCAGCGGCAAAACTTCCAATGTGCCGGCGGCCACTTCCACCTCGATCTCACCGCCGCTGTCGTAAATCATCTTAACACCCAGCGCGATCTCGCCGGCCCGCATCCGCCCGGTCGGCACCACCGCCGTCCCCAGCAAAAACAGGCCCTGATTCTCGATCGTTTGAACGGCGCTCAGGGGAGAGGAGACTGCTGCCGCGCCCAACGCCGACATCAACCCGTACACATCCAGCAAGAGCTGTGTCACCCCGATCGGCTCCAGCGCGTCCAACAGCATCAGCGCGGCCTGCCCCGGGCGCGACGCGCGCGCCAACACCGCCCCACTGCCGACGATCGGCTCGACTGGCGGCAGATAGTCCGCGCGTGCGCCGCTCGGCCGCGCCCAGCCGGGCCGCGCCACTTTCAACGTCGCGCGAATGGCCTCGCGGGCCAGCGCCTGCTCGATCAAAAGTTCGTGCGAATCCGGCGGAATGCTAAGCGGCCGCAGTTCTTTGTTGATGACAAAGGCTTGTAATTCGCCGTCATCCAGTTCAAACGGCAGCCAGCGCGCCACCGACCCCAGGCCGACTTCCTGCAACAGGCGCGCGCCGCCAAACGCCGAGCCGATATCGCTGCGCACCGTCAAATTGAGCTGGCCGTTGAACGCCGCCGCCACCGTCGTAGTTGCCGCACCGGCATCCACCCCCAGCGCGCCGCTCTTCAATTCGCCCAGCATGCTCAAATACTGTACGGTTTGCCCGAAGGCGCGCGCCGTGGATAAAACCGGCACGCTGCTCCATGAGGCGCACGTCCCCAGGCCGGGAATCCGGGCCAGCTTCGTCGTCGTGTGCAGCGCCTCCAACTCGGCTTGAAGCGGCCCAAGATTCTCTGTTTCCAGACTGGGCCGCACATTGCCATCGACAACGATCAACGGGACATCCGAACCGACCAGCGTCCGCAATTTGGATCGCAAAGCCGAGTTACCTGCGTAGATGATGGCCGGACGCGCGTCGGGTTCAGTTAAGGTCGCTCCCAGCGCCAGCGTTTCTACCAGTTCCAACACCGGCCCTTCTGCGCCGCCGTCGGCGCCGCCCGCCACACAGATGGCATCGGGTTGCAGCGCGATGATCTTGCGCGCGCGGGCTTCATCGTTCAGACGCGACGCCCCCAACAGCGCAATGACGTCTTCAACCCAACTGTACGTCCCGGCCGCCGCGCGCCGCAGGCTATCGACGCTGAGTTCACCCACCAGGCCGGCCAGAACCAGGCGCAGCGGTTGCGCGGCGCTGCTGGTCAACACACACACGTCCACGCCCGAGCCGTTTGGCTGCTCAGGCGTAATCACATCGCCGGCCTCGGTCAACAGCGGTCGGGCCGCGATCTGCCCCAACTGTTCAATCGCGTGACGCGCTCCAATCGCCGCGTCTGACCACGGTTCTTCGATCGTGGTGGGCTGCTGGGCCCGCGCCACAAAGCGGAACACGCCTTCAACGCGCGCGATCAACACGGCCTGCGTATTCACGCTGCCGATGTCGATGGCCAGAATGGATTCAATGCGATTGGCTGGATTCATAACTGCCCACAACCCGATCGATTATCGCGGCCCGAAGATCCGAACAGCGTCCGTAATCGCCTGCACCCGATCAATCAACACTGTGACACTGGCGATGTACACCAGCGCAAACGTGGCGCCCAACGCAATGGCAAGGAAGGTGCGCCCGATCGAACTCAGACCACTCAACACCCCGCGCCGCGCGGCCCGGAAGAAACTGAATGATAGCAGTGTCGTGACCGTGCCAAACGCGATGACAACATTGAGAATGAAATTGAAGTTAGCATTGCCACTAAGTCCGATGAACGGATCCGACGGGGCAGTCGCCGCGGTCTGCGCGCCCAGTGTGCCAAACGCCGCGCCGCCCAACGCCACGGCCGCGCCTACGCCGACGAGATAACCAATCGGAATGTTGCCAATCCAGGCCCAACGCGGCAGAGCCTTAAACAGCAGCATCAGGCTCAAGATCAGGCCAATGCCGGCCACAATCATATCAATCGGTTGGGCCGAGGATTGCGTCAGAAGCGGTGTCACAATTCGCGGCCACAACACATCCGCGATGACGGTCACCGTGATGTACGCCGCGCTCACCCCGATCAAGACGTGCGTCGCGAATCGATACAGGACATTGTCACCGATCAGGTAACTCAAGATGAACAGCGTCAGGATCGCGCCAAGAATGACGCCGATCTGATCAAGTGAAAGCGTCATGAGGCCGAGCGCCTCCCCGCGCGTGACACGAGGCCGCTCACCAGGCCAATGATGATCAAGATAGCCAACAGCCAGTGCGCCAACGTTTGTGACTCGATATGATATTGATTGCGCACCAACTGTGCTTCATCCAGTGAGGGCAGCAGGTCGGCCTGCCTGGCATACATCATCGCGCCGGTTGCTCCGCTAATCAGGCCTGTGATCTGACCTGACTGCGCGTATGGCAGCGCCAGCGATTCCACGGCCGCGCTGACTCCGGCGATAAAGGGCATGTTGAAGCCGCTCACCGTCAGCTGCTCAACCCACCAGCGCAGACTGTCCGACGAAGCCGACAAATCGATCACCAGATCAAATGGGCCGTTATTGAGCAACACATTTTGCACGCCAATAGCCTGCCCCGGCACGTAACCCTTATCGATTAGCTGGCCGCCGGTGGGCGCGCCGATCACATCCCACACACTGCGCGCTAGGCCCGCCCCGAGTGGGTTCAAACTGACGGCGGTGATGTTGGTGGCGCGGGTCTGCAAATGCCGCAGCAGCATCTCGGCAATCTGGTTCATCTCACCGGCCTGAGTAGGATCATAGTCGAAGACGACTAACACATTGGCGTTTGGCGGCAAAACAGTAATTCTGGTCACGGCCGACTGAACTAGCGGTGACAACGGCAGGTTATCGGCGTGGGGTAGGAGCGGCAACCAGCCTTGCGGCATCACAAATGGCGGCACTACTGCCGCAAACAACAGGATCGCAATTATCCATTGCAACGCCCGGCGCTGAACGGGTCTGCCCGACGTGGTCAGGGCCGCCACTGCCGTCGGCCGCGAAATAGGCCGTGTCAACAGTTCCTGGAAAATGCCGGCACGCGCCAGGTCATCGGCGGAGGGGCCGGTGATCTCGTGAGGCATCGACGCGGGCAGCTCGTCCAGACCCGGCATGGCCGGCAATAGATTGGACAGCCCGGCAAATACGCCTTCTTGCTCAGACTCAGCCGAAACGTCAGTCACTGCCGCCGTCTGGCCTTCTTTCGGACGCAGCGCTTCCAGCCAGCTGGGAATCTCGGCCTGTATCAACCCGGGCACCGGTTCAACAGGTTGAACCGGTGCAGCCGCTTTGCCCTGGCGCAAAGACTTCAGCCACTCAGGAAGTTCAGCTGGAACCGCCGCCTGATCGAGTGGCGGCTCTTCGACGCGGCCAACCAGGGTGTCCATCTCAGATGCGGCCAGCGGAGCAACGACTGGCTGTTCTGGCCAGTCTGGCTCGCTTGCAGTTGTGGCCTCTGGCACCTGCAAATTGCTTAACCAACCAGGCAGCTCGGCGGCAGGTTCGATCGAACTGGCCGGTTCCGGCTCAGCTGTCGCCGATGTATCTTGCAGCCAATCTGGCAAGTCACTGGCCTCGGTTTTCGCGGGCTGATCGGTCACACTCGCGCCGGCATCGCGCAACCAATCGGGAGTGTCATCTGCCGACGCAGGTGAGACCGGCGATTCGGCCATAACCGATCGCGCCGCTGGCTCCTCAAAGCTGCGCAGCCAATCGGGCACTTCGTCAGCAGCCGGTTCACTGATCGGTTCAGCAGACTCAGTTGGCTGAGAGGTCGTCGCCCGCAACGAACTCATCCAGTCGAGAGTCTCATCGGCCGCGGGTGTGGGCGCGGGTTCTTCCGATGCGGGCAGGCCCATCGCTTGCAGCCAATCGGGTGTTTCGTCGGCGGCGGGTTCACTCATTGGCTCAGCGGACTCGGCGGGCTGCGAAGCCGTCGCGCGCAGTGAACTCATCCAATCAAGAGTCTCATCAGCGGCGGCTGTGGGCGCTGGTTCTGCTGATGTGGGCAAGCCTACCGCTTGCAGCCAATCCGGTGTTTCGTCGGCGGCGGGTTCACTCATTGGCTCAGCGGACTCG
>JAUQXD010000919.1 GCA_030834835.1 Thermoflexales bacterium
ATCCGCCTGCGTCAGCAGTTCATCCAGCGGGACCATTTGGACGCCGAAGATCTGCCGCGTCGTGGGATCATACGCGACGACGTTCATGCCCAGGTGCTGGGCGCGCTTGGCCGTCTCGGTGCCGATGTTGCCCAGCCCGATGATGCCCAGCGTCTTGCCCGCGATCTCATCGCCTTCAAAGGCTTTCTTGTCCCATTTCTCGGCCTTCATGGACGTGGTGGCTTTGTACAGCGAGCGCGCCAGCATGAACAGATACCCGATCGCCAGTTCGGCCACCGACGCGGACGACGCCAGCGGCGTGTTCTTGACGGCAATGCCTTTGCCGCGCGCATACTCCACGTCGATGGTGTCCAGGCCCACGCCGCCGCGCACGATCAACTTGAGGTTGGGGCACATGTCGATGAGCGGCTGGCGGATTTTGGTGCGCGAGCGTACGACGGCGATGTCGTAGCCGGGCAGGGCGGTCATCAATTGATCGGGCGTAATGTCGAATTGGGTGTCCACCGTCAGACCGGCGGCGCGCATCTGTTCGATGCACTCTTTTTCGGTTTTGTCGCAGACCAGGACCTTCATAGTATTTGTTCTCCTAGCGGGATTTAGATAGCAACAACAACCGATCGGGCTAGACGTCCGATCGGGGATGGGTAAGCTTGCAAGGTCATTCTAACCAGCGGCTGTGACCTTGTCAACGGATAGGCATCAAGTGATAAACGTGTCGAATGTACTTTGTGATTTGACCGGCAGGCGATTATAATGGGCAGCAAGTAGATTGGTAGATTGGTAGACAAGTAGACAAGGGAGCGGCTGCTCTCGCGTTAATTCCCGTTCATCTTCAACATCCACAGGAGAATACCATGTCTGACAGTGTCAAACGCGCCCACAACTTCAACGCCGGCCCGTCGATTCTGCCGCTGCCGGTGCTGGAACAGGCCCAACGCGAATTGCTCGATTTCAAAGGCACCGGCATGTCGGTGATGGAAATCAGCCATCGCTCGAAGGAATTTGAAGCGGTGATCGGCGAGGCCGAGCAGGATTTGCGTGCCCTGATGGGCATCCCCGCCCATTACAAAGTGCTGTTTTTGCAGGGCGGCGCCACCCTGCAATTCTCGATGATCCCGATGAATCTGCGCGCGCCCGGCGCGTCCGCCGACTACATCGTCACCGGGGCGTGGAGCAAGGCCGCCGTCAAAGAGGCCAAAAAACTTGGCACGACCAAGATCGCGTACAGCGGCGAAAGCACTAACTTCAAGCACACGCCCGCGCAAGCGGATTTGAATCTGGACCCACAGGGGGCTTATCTGTATTTCACGTCCAACGAGACCATCCATGGCGTCGAGTTCAACGCCGAACCCGTGCCGCCCGTCGGCGTGCCGTTGATCGTCGATACGTCATCGGACTTCATCAGCCGCCCGATCAATGTGAGCAAGTACGGCCTGATCTATGCGGGCGCGCAAAAGAACGCCGGCCCGGCGGGCGTGGTCGTCACGATTATTCGAGAAGACCTGCTGGAGCGCGTGCCGGAGAATTTGCCGGTGATGCTGGACTACAAGGCGCAAGTGGCTGGCGGCTCGATGCACAATACGCCGCCGTGCTTTGCCATTTACATGGTGGGGCTGGTCTTCAAGTGGGCGCTGGGGCTGGGTGGTCTGGCCGAAGTGCAGCGCCGCAACGAAGCCAAAGCGGCCATCATCTACAACGCCATCGACGCGAGCGGCGGCTTCTACAAGGGCCACGCCGTGCCCGAGGCTCGCTCCAAGATGAACATCACCTTCCGGCTGCCCGGCGAAGAACTGGAAGATCAATTTGCGAAGGAAGCCAGGAAGTTGAACATGATCGGCCTCAAGGGCCATCGCTCGGTCGGCGGCATGCGCGCCTCGACGTACAACGCGCTGCCGATTGAGTCCGCGCAGGTGCTGGCGGAGTTTATGGCGGAGTTCCAGCGGAAGAACGGGTAAACTTGCAGTAGGGCAAGTCGGTGACTTGCCGGGGGCAAGATACCATCTTGCCCTACAGTCTCAGCTCAGATTCCAGACAAGCAACGCGCCCGATGTCCATCTCTGACATCGGGCGCGAGTTTTTCTACCCCCTCCCACGCGAAGTGCCCCGTCCGGAATGGCATCCGAACTGGAGAGGAGCAGCACCCTCCCCTGTCGAACGCTTTTGTTGTGTGTTCGACTGGGGAGGGCTGGGGTAGGGGTTCTTCCGTTTGACCCTCGTCTTCACTCTCGCTATATTTGCCGCATCCACTCTTGACACCATCTCCCGCTTGCGGTATAGTTATCGTGAAAACAAAAATTGAAATCTGTTTTCAGGCCGTTCACTATGCCGTTGCCCTTCACCGACCAACAGAAGACCCGCCTGCGTCAGAAGATGCGCCGCGTCGCACGTGAGTTGTTTGCGAAGCAGGGCTTGAAGAAGACCAGCCTGGAGGACATCACCCGGGCGGTGGGCATTGCCAAGAGCACGTTCTACCTGTTCTTCGAGTCCAAAGAGGCGCTGTTTCTGGACGTGCTGGCGCAGGATGGCCCGGCGGTTGAGGCGCGTCTCCAGGCTGAGTTGAGCGCCGCCGCAGATGCCCGTGACGGTCTGGCGCGGTTGCTGCGCGAGGTGGTGCGTGAATTGGAGACGAACGCCCTGACGCGCCGGCTGCTCACGCATCCCGACGAGTTGCAGATGCTGGCAGATTACGCCACGCCGGAGCAGTTGGCCGCCAGCAACAGCTCAGGGCTGGCGTTGATTGTGCCCTACCTGCAAGCGGGCCAACAGCGCGGCGAAGTGATCGACGGCGATCCGATTGTGTTCGCGCGCGTCATCAGCGCCGTGACCCTGTTGACGCTGCACCGGGACACGATCGGGGCTGATCAGTATGAAGCGGTGTTGAACACGTTGATCGATTTGTTAGCGAAGGCGTTAACCACGCCGGACTGAAGCGAGGAGCGATGAATACTCAATCGAACAAAACTATTATCGTCACCGGCGCCAATGCCGGTATCGGGCGCGAGACCGCGCGCGGACTGGCGAAGCTGGGCCACACCGTGATCATGGTCTGCCGCAATGTGCCGGCCGGTGAAAGCGTGCGGCAAGACATCATCGCGCAGACCGGCAATCAAGCGGTCGAGTTGATGAAGTGCGATCTGTCATCGCAGGCGTCGATCCGCCAGTTCGCGGCCGACTTCACGGCGAAGCATCCGCGCCTGGATGTGCTGATCAACAATGCCGCCAACTTCGATCATACGTTGAAGCAGCCAGTGTTGACCGCAGACGGCGTGGAAGTGGTCTTTGCCACCAATCAACTGGGACCGTTCTTATTGACGAACTTGCTGCTAGACACCTTGAAAGCCAGCGCCCCGGCGCGGGTGCTGACGGTTGCCTCACAGGGCTTGATGATGTACCCATTCCTCACGATCGAGTTTGACAACCTGGCCGGGCAAAAGAAGTTCAGCACGCAGCACGCCTACTATCATTCGAAACTGGCCCAGGTCATGTTCACGTTCGATCTGGCCGAGCGACTGCGCGGCACAGGCGTCACCGTCAACTGCCTGCGCGTGCCCAATGTCCAGATCGATCACGGGCGCTATGAATACATCACGGGCTGGAAGCGCCGGGCGTATGAGATCAAGCGCCGCCGCGCCATTACGCCCGCGCAGATGGCCGAGGCTTACATTCGGCTGGCAGTTGCCCCGGAATTCGAAACGATCACGGGCCAATACTTTGACGAGCACTGCCGCGAGGTCAAAGCGCACAAACCCGCTTACGATCGCGCCGTGTGGCAGAAGTTGTGGGCGGTCAGCGCGGCGTTGACGAAGCTGGAGACAGTCGCCAACCGTTGATACCTCCGAGCGCAGGATAACCACACACTATCACCATCCGGGCATCTACGGCGGGCGATTGGGTCGAGGCGGCTGTGCCGTTATCGATGGAGGCGCAGCCTTAGATAGCGGAACATCATCGGGCTGAGTGGGTTCGTCGGGCGCGGATTAGATTGGCGTGCGTCAGGTTCCATCTAATCCGCGCCTCAACTTGCGCATTTCAGCGCGTGCGCGTATCATGCGGCCCGTTGTCCATCGACCGGGCGGGGGCCTGCTATTGCACGTGAGGATAATCGCATGACCCTTCGATTCCGCCTGATGATTCTAATTAGCCTGAGCCTGATCGCCGCCGCGTGCGGCGCGCCCATCGCGGACGAGCCCGCCCCGGGCGTACTCACTCAGATCGCTCAACTCACCCCGACGGTTGAGCTAACTGACACGGCGATTCCGCCCACTGCGACAGTGGAACTTCCGACGAGTACACCCCAACCGACAGCGACGACTGCTCCTTCGGCGACGCCGACCACCGCTCCCACAAACACACCAAAACCAACCGCCACGAAGGTTC
>JAUQXD010000920.1 GCA_030834835.1 Thermoflexales bacterium
GTAAATGGACTTTGTTAGAGCCCTGACCTACCTCTGGCCCGGCCCCGGACTTCACCTTGAATCTTTACAAAGACTACGACGGCGGGCTGGGCCAATCACAGATCAAGCTGTCTGACTTGCGCGGTAAGGTTGTGCTGATCAATTTTTGGGCTTCATGGTGCATCCCCTGTCGAGAAGAGGCGCCCGAACTGGAAGCGGCTTATCGCCAATACCAAGATCGAGGCGTCGTCTTTCTGGGCGTTGACTGGCTCGACAATGAAGCAGATGCGATCAACTACCTCAAGAGTTTCGACATCACCTACGCCAACGGCCCCGACATCGGCACTAAAATCGGCCCAAAGTATCGCATTTCTGGCGTGCCTGAGACCTACATCGTTGATCGCGAAGGCAAAATCCAATTCTACAAGATCAGCCCGGTCAAGCAGGCTGAACTGGCGGCAGTGTTTGAGCGACTGCTGAAATAGCCAACGCCGGCCACTATCATCGAGGTTATTCCAATGTCGTCTACCCCTTCCCATGTCGATCCCCTCTCACACGCTATCCGCATGCCAGTGGCGCTGGCGCACTGGCTGCAAGTCACGATCGTGATCTTGATGCCCGTCGTGCTCGTCCTGGGCGCCGTGCGGCTGATCGCGACCGATCAATACCTGACCCTTGAATACAACCGCCCCGATTTCCCGCCCGATCCCTATGGCTTTGCCTATGCCGATCAGTTGACCTACGCCTCCGCCACCGTGCGTTACATGCGTGATGGTCTGGGCCTGACAACATTGGCCGAGCTGCAATGGGAGGGCCAGCCGTTATACAACGACCGCGAACTCACTCACATGCAGGATGTGCAGAACGTCTATCAAGCGACCTCATGGATCTGGATGCTCGCCCTCAACGTGGTCGTCCTCGTCGCGTTTGCGCTGGGCTGGCGCAGGGAGAATCGCCCGGTGCTGGCGGCAGGTCTCAAACGGGGCGGGTTGCTGACGGCCAGTCTCGTCGGTGGCGTAAGCCTGCTGGCCGTTATCGGTTGGCAATTGTGGTTTGACACTTTTCATCGGCTCTTCTTTGCGTCCGGCACGTGGCTGTTCAATGCCACGGATCCACTCATTCGCCTGGTCCCGGAGAAGTTCTGGTTCGACACGGCGCTGTCGCTCGGCGCGCTCAGTGTGGCCGGAGGACTGCTCGTAACCTCGAGCGGGTGGTATCTACACAGACGCCTAAGTCCGACAGTCAAACCTTAACCCGATATACTTCGTTGCTGACAAAAGCCCATCTCGTCGGATGGGCTTTTTGCTGGCGATTGTCTACCCCGCTAAATAGCTCATCGCAAATCAAGCCGAATAGCTCTACCGGGCAAACGGCAAACTGTGTAGACTGGTTGATGAACCTGATCGATCAATCACTTTTTTCCGAAAGGCATACCGATGAACAAACAACAGCAGCAAGCCCTTGCAGCGCGGCGGGCCCGACAAAAGAGAGTCCGGGCGATTGCCTTCGGCCTCATCACCGTGATCGTGCTTGGAGTATCCGTTTCGCTTCTCGTCTCGGCGTTTTCATCGAAGACGCCGCCGCCGGCCGCGAACACGATCGACATTGCCGCCGACATGGGCGGCTTCAATATGCAAGAGGTCCGCGTGAAGGCCGGCCAGCCGGTCACGGTTCGCCTGACCAGTCTCGATGGTCCGCATCACACCGATGGCGGCGGCAAGCACCAGTGGGCTGTGGACGAATTCGGCGCAAGCGTGATTGCGCCCGCGGAAGGCAGCAACCTGGTCACCTTCACGCCCGATAAGCCTGGCTCGTATACCTACTACTGCGACATCTGCTGCGGTGGCCGCGCCAATCCAACGATGCAGGGCAAACTGGTCGTCGAGGCCTAATTCATGAGTCTGCGCCTACGCTCGATAACGATCATCTCGATTCTAAGCCTCATCGCACTCGGCGCGATCGCGCTGACGGGCCTCTGGCATCCCAATGCACCGGCTGAGGCGATGCTGAAGTACCTGCCCCAGATCACGCTGCCGACGGTACTGGTCGCCGGGGTCGTCGATGGCATCAATCCCTGCGCCTTCACCGTGCTGCTGTTGTTCGTCACCGCGTTGACCTCAACGCTGCAAGCGGGCGAGGCCAAGGTCAAGGCCATGCGTGCGCGGCTACTGGGCATGGGCGGCGTCTACATTGCCGCCGTGTTCCTGACCTATCTCGCGTTAGGCGTGGGGCTGCTCAAGTCGCTCGACTTCTTTACACGTCAACATGTCCCGGCCCGCTTAGGTGCGCTGTTCGCGATTCTCTTCGGGCTGTGGATGCTGAAGGACTATTTCCTGCCTGATGTGGGTTGGCGATTGCAGGCGCCGGGACGAATTGGCAGCGTGGCGCGCCAGATGGGCAAGAAAGCGACACTACCGGCGCTGATCGTGGGCGGATTCTTGATCGGGTTGTGCACTGTGCCGTGCAGCGGGGCCGTCTATCTTGGCGTGCTGAGCCTGCTGGCGCTGCAACCAACCGCTTTACAGGGCTATACCTATCTCGTGTTGTACAACGTCGTGTTCATCTTGCCGTTGATCGTGATTTTGATCGCGGCTTCGGCCCGGCCCTCGCTGAATCGCGTGGCGCACTGGAATCTGCATCACAAGGAAGCCGTGCGGCTCGTGTTGGGCGGCGGCGTCGTCGCGATGGGCCTGCTGATTCTGGTGACGGTTTGATCGAAATGTTCCGCCCGCCAGATGGCGAATGGCTCGATCGGCAAAACTGTCGGGCCGTGGTCGCGCCAAATCGGCCAGGTCAACGCGCCTCATCAGCCTGAATGGAACAATCCCCATCGGTTGGTGAGACTGAAGGCGAGGAACTAGCCATGTATGCAGAACAACACCTGATCGCCACCTGTGAACAGACTGTCAGCACGCTGACCGCGACGATGGCCGCGCATGGTTATCGGATCGAGCGTAGTTTCGATCTCCGCAGCGCCCTGCACGATCACCCTGACTGCGCCTGCCCGCATCACGGCACGGCACAGTGCACCTGCCAGTATGTCGTGCTGCTCGCCTATGAACCCGCAATCGTGGCCCCACCGGCGGTCATCACGGTGCACGAATGCGACGGCGTGACGCGGGTACGCGTGGCGGCCGGTCAGCCCGGCGGCCG
>JAUQXD010000921.1 GCA_030834835.1 Thermoflexales bacterium
ACCTCGATGTCCCACGACACATACGGGCCGGAGTCGCGCTCGAACAACTTCACGCGCTGCCACTGATTCACATCGCCGCAGTTGCTATCGCAGGCCACGTAGTAGAAAGCCGTGTCACCCCCCAGCGGATCGATCATCGCCGCCACACGTGGCTGGCCGGAGGACGTAAACGCTAACGATGGATAATCGAACACCTCGTAGCTGGGCGAGCCGTCGGTCTGGCTGATCTGCGTTTCAGTCCAATTCAGCCAGTCGGTGCAGTCGGTATCACACGCCATGTAGAACGCGCCGATGTGATCCGGCTCGATCGGGTAGTTGCGATCCTGATAGATGAAGCGCGGCCGATCTTGGCGATCCAACGCGAACGAGCGCTGCGGCGAGGTGTCGTCGTTGATGTCGAAGATCGACGTGCCATAGCTGCCAACGATCCAGGCGCCCACCCATTCAAGGGGATTGGTGCAGGTCTGATTGCACTCGGCGTAGAAGTAATCCCAATCCAGGCCCGCCGTCTGCGATTTGGCGCGGATCAACAGGCGCGGCTGACCGCTGCGGGTGAGCGTCAGCTGTACTTCATTCACGTAGTCGGCCAGCGCCACGCCGTGCCAACTACTGCCGTTGGCGCAGTTCGCGCCGGGCGCGCAGTACAGGTACACCGCCGCCGGATGATCGGCATACGGCAGATAATCGGCGTAAGCCAGATGCAGGCCACCGAAGTCGTCGACGGCGATACTGGCGCTGCCGGTTTTGGCTTCCGGCTGGACGAAGAACGCCGCGCGCGTTGGGGCAGGCAACGGCGGGGCTGGCGGCCGGCTGATCACAGGCAGAAAGACGAAATAATCGGCCGTGGCACGTTCGATTGACGCCGTCATCGGAAATGACGCCGTCATTGGAAACGCGCGGATGCTCAAGGTCGGCGTAATCATTTGTCGCTGACTAATTCGCGGTTGAGCGGACGTATCGATCGGTTGGGCAACGACCACGGTGGCTTGTATCAACAGCGCAAATAGCAACGCACTCAACGCCAGTCCCCCGCCGATGAAAATCTGATGGCGCAAGCGCGTTCGGTTATTCTTCGTCATGTAAGGACCTCCCCTGCCAGCTAACTATGTGTGATCGTGATCGCCGTGACATCTCGCCAGGCGAAGAGTTCGATCGCGGCTCGGAATTACGCCAATATCATATAACGCGACAAGACGCAGCACATCGGCGGGTTGAGAGAAATTGCACTCGGAGAAAGAGGAGATTGCGGGCGTTTGTACCGTGGGTCAGTTAGCCGCAGCGACTACGTCAAATGGCCGATGGTGAACCAACACAGCGGACTGCCGCCAACCCGATCGGATTGGCGGCAGTCTTAGTGGTTTAGTTGCCGACGAGATACACACCCGCCTGCGCCAGAATCGCGGCCTGCCAGAAGTAGTTCAGCGCATCCAGTTGATCTTGCGCGCTGCCCTGCCGCAGTGAGCGGCCCAGTTCGTAGTAGTACATTGTCGCGGGCGGGGCCTCTTCACCCAGTTCGTTGATCAACGCCCGCGCGCGCCGATCGGCGTAGTCCAGCATTTCGCCCAGGGCCTTCTCGCGCTGAAAAGAGATCACGTTCAGTTCGTCGTCCACTTGCGCGCCTAGCGAGTAATGTTTAGCCAGCAGGCTGGACGACAGCGAGTAGGCGCTTTGCGAATGACCGAAGACCAGCGCGGCCGACTCCGGCCCGTCGCCGATGTCCTGCGACAACACGTTGATGCCCAGCCGTGACGCGGTGGCGAACAGATACGCCGGCTCGCGATCCATCATGACGTTCTTCAACACGTCGGGGTGCATGCCGGTCTGGCGCGCGTAGGCGTCGACGATGATGGAGTCAAACAGCGCGATGTTGGAATCGGCGGCGCGGCGCAGCGCCTCGGCAATTTGCAGAATCTTCTCCGGCTGCGGAGCCGCCGCCGTGCCAAAGCCCAGACCCACATCCACGGCGTCGCGCGCGTACTGCACGTTCACACTCGCCAGCGCATACTCCAGAGCGGCGGTTGCCAGTTTCTCAAAGATTTCATCTTCGGTCAGTGATTCAAAGTTCTTAGCCAGAGCAGAGATTTGACCATCGGCCACCATGATCAAGCCTTCGGCGATGCCGATGTTGCTGTACGCATCGAACTGGGTCAGCACGTCGCTGACGGTCCGGATGTCTTCGGCTTGCAGCGAGGCGACCACGGCTTTCAACTCCGTCTGCACCGAATTCGTCGCCTGATAATGATCGATCGCTTCTTCGATGCCGCCGATCAAATAGCTCTGGAAAATCTGCCCCATGATGTTGGCCGTCTGCGCGGACGTGGCCGCGTCGGACGCATCCGCATACGCCACTGCCACCAGCCCCTGCTTTAAGGCGGCATCGGCGTTTTTGGCTTGCTCGTCGGCATACACCATTGAGTCGGCCACCAGGTCCTGCACTTCGCCGGGCAGCGCGTTGAATTCGTTGCGGCTCTTCTGATAACGGCTGATCCATTCCAGCGTCTTGGCCCGCATCCGATCGAAGGCGCGCGACGACAACTGCGGCGTGCTGCCGCCGGCCGACGGCTGCGGCAAGGTTTCGCCGGTCAGTGCTTCGTACGCGTCAAAGACGGTGCTGATCTCGCGCACTTCCACGCCCAGTTTCTTGCCCACTTCGACCAGATCGACCAGTTTCTCCTGATTCACATCGAAGTCGTAGCGTTGGCCGATCGGGACCAGCACCAGCTTCTTGCCCGCTTTAGCTGCACCGTCGATCTTGTGCGGGATGCCGCCCACCGGCCCGATCGTGCCATCGGGGTTGATCGTGCCCGTCATGGAGACATCGTCGCGCACGTCCGCGCCGCGCAGCGCCGCCAGCACGCCCACCGTCATCAGGCCGCCCGCGCTGGGGCCGTCGATCCAGCCGCCACTGCTGAAACTGAATTCGTAATCGGTGGGATTGACGCCGTTCAGCATCGAGCCGAGCAGCACGGCGATCCAGCCGGAACTCTGCCACTGCTGGCCGGTGCCTTCGACCTCTTCCTGGAAGAAGCCCACGCGCAATTGGCCCGGCGTCGCGGCCGGCTGCACGCGCACCTGAATCGAACTGGTGCCGCCTTCCGCGCCAGTGTTCGTCGTGCGATAGTAGAGCGCATCGACCTGCACGGTGTGATTGGCCTTCGCCGGGGTAGGCGTAACAGGCACGGCCGTCGGCGCAGGCGATGGCGTCGCGGCGGCGACCGGGACGCTGGTTGCCGCGACGGTCGGCGTCGGCGCAGGTGCGCCGGGTGTGCCGCACGCGCCCAGCAACAACGTGGCGATGAGCATCAACAACACCATAGATTTCGGTTTGATAGACATGCTATTCTCCTGATTTGGGTAATGAGATATTTAAGGAATGACCTTGCACGGTTCGGCCACCATGAAGAGGCCCAACTCGCCGCCCTTGATGGTGCCCTCGATGGTGATCGTCTGGCCGACCGTGGCTCTGGCGGCGTCGGCACTGTCGGTGAGATAACATTGCAAGCCGGTGTCATTTTCCGAATCGCGCAGCAGCAGCGCCATCGTGCCGAAGACATCGTTGATGTTGGTGACTTTGCCCGTCATGATCAGTGTCTTGCCCTGATATTGCGCATCGGCTGCAGCCTGATCGGCTTCATACGCCTCGATGATGGTCGTCGTCGGAATGGGCGGTTCGGGCGTGGCCGTTGGGGCCGGATCCGAGACCGCGACTGCAATCGCAGTCGGGGTGGTGACGGTTGCGCTCGGTGCGGGAGGCGTACCCGCACACGCAGCCAGGCTGATCATCAGCATAGCGATCGACAATCGGTTAAGTAAGCGGTGCTTCAACATGGTCGTTCCTCTAAGCAGAATGATTTGAAAGTCAGGCATTTGAACGCTGCACAGCCTGTTCGATGCGGCGCAGCGTTTGTTGGAGATTGGGCTGCTGGTCGCTGAGTTTCAACAACACAGCGATGGCTTCGGCGGCGGCAAAATACGGCACAGCAACGATGAGGGCCGCGGCCAGCGTCAAGACGATGGGCCACACTGCGGCCTGGTCGGCGATTTGTATGAGCGCACCCACCACACCGCCGATCAGGCACACCGTGCCCAGCGTGCTCAATAACACTTGAAAGACCGGCAGCCAGCGAAAAGGCCGGGACACGCCGTGATACGCCCGGGCGGCATGGCGCTGTCGAAGTTGATAGGCTTGCAGGTCGTAACCGCAATCACAGGTGATCACTGTGTCCGGGTGTGAGCGACCGCATTGGGGGCAATGAATCATCATGTGCTCCTGATTAGTTCTGTGACCAAAAAGTGTGATCGCCGTCGAGCAGCACGCGGGGCGCGGACAATCGATCGGGTTGGAATGACCACGTCATGACCAGAGCAAATTCGCGCAGCCGTGTGGTCAGGGCGGATTGATCGGCGTCAAACTGCAACTGGATATTCAGGCTGTCAAACGGCGCGCCCGTCAGCGTGTAAACGCGATTCATATAAGACACGCCGTCGATCAGCCGGTGCACATCGCGTACTTCCAGCAAACCCGGCCAGATGCTATCGTCCAACTGCGATGCGTCAGCATACTGGAACACGCGCTCGGTTGACTCGTCGACGATGATGCGTTTCTCGATGTGGCCCATATCATTCTCCTCCGGTGTGCGGCGATTACGATCTCATCTTATACCGGCGCGAGCCGGCCCACATCGGCGGGTTGGGAGAAATCGCACT
>JAUQXD010000922.1 GCA_030834835.1 Thermoflexales bacterium
ACGACGGCCACCGATTACTGGAACGATTCGTGCTCGATCGAAGAACTAACCTACGCGATCGAACACGGCGCGGTCGGGGCGACCACCAACCCCTCGATCGTGCTCGGCGTCCTGAAGAAAGAAGCGCATCTGTGGCGCGATCGCATCAAGCAGATTATCGCGGACAATCCGACGTGGACGGAAGACGACGTTGCCTGGAAGTTGATCGAAGAGATGGCGGTAAAGGGCGCGTCGCTGCTGCTACCCGTTTTCGAGCGCGAACAGGGCCTTAAAGGCCGCCTATCGATCCAGACGAATCCGACGTTCTATCGCAACGCCGACGCGATCACGCAGCAGGCCATTCACTTCAACACGCTCGCGCCGAATATGCAGGTGAAGATTCCGGTCACGAAGGCAGGCGTGAAGGCGATCGAAGAAGCGACGTACCATGGCGTCAACATCAACGCGACGGTGAGCTTCTGCGTGCCGCAAGTGATCGCGGTAGCCGACGCGGTTGAGCGCGGTCTGAAGCGGCGCGAGGCCGAAGGCAAACCCACCGCCGACATGTCGCCCGTCTGCACCATGATGATCGGTCGTCTGGATGATTGGCTGCACGTGCTGGAGAAGCGCGACAAGATCATCGTGTCGCCCGGCGTGATCGACTGGGCCGGTATCGCCTGCTTCAAGAAGGCGTATCCGATTTTCAGGCAGCGCGGTTATCGCGCCCGGTTGCTGGCGGCGGCGTATCGCCATCACCTGCACTGGTCGGAATTGATCGGCGGCGATGTAGTGTTGACGATTCCGTACGAGTGGCAGCGGCTGTTCAACGACTCCGATATTGAAGTGAAGGAACGCTTCGATGATCCGGTGCCGTCCGGTGTAGTGGAATCGCTGTGCGATCACTTCCCGGATTTCCGGCGCGCGTACAACGAGGACGGCATGACGATTGACGAGTTCGATGCGTTCGGCCCGACCGCCCGCACCTTGCGCGCCTTTATCGTAGCCTATCGTGATTTGACGGCGGTCGTTCGAGATTACATGCTGCCGAATCCTGATGTGAAATAGACCTCACCCCCAACCCCTCTCCTGAGAATGAAAAGCGGTTCTCAGGAGAGGGGAGTAGTTGATGTGAGGCGATTCGTTGACAACTCTGGTAAGTAAACCATAGGAGAACAAGATGGCAGAAAAACTGATGAATTACATTGACGGCGCATGGCGGGCGGCGACGGGCACCGGCACGCTGGACGTGCAGAATCCGGCCACAGGTGAAACGCTGGGTGTGACGGTGTTCTCCACGCCCGCCGAAGTCGATCTGGCCGCACGAGCCGCCGCGAAAGCGTACGAGAGTTGGCGGCGCACGCCCGCGACCGAGCGCATCCAGTATCTCTTCAAACTCAAGATGCTGATGGAAGAGCACTTCGACGATCTGGCGCGCAGCATCACGATCGAGAACGGCAAGATCCTCAGCGACGCGCGCGGTGAGATGCGACGTGCGATCGAGAATGTGGAAGTGGCCTGCGGCATCCCGATGATGATGCTGGGCGACTTCGCGGAAGACATCGCGCGCGGCATCGACGAATATATGATCCGCCAGCCGGTCGGTGTCATCGCCTCGATCTGCCCGTTCAACTTCCCCGGCATGATCCCGTTCTGGTATCTACCCTACGCGCTGGCGACAGGCAACACGGTGATCATCAAGCCGTCCGAGCGCACGCCGCTGACGATGACGAAGGTCTTTCACCTGTTCGAGCAAGTGGGCTTTCCGGCGGGCGTGGTCAATCTTGTGAATGGCGGAGCGGAAACCGTCAACGCGATTCTGGATCATCCGCTGATTAACGGCATCACGTTCGTCGGTTCAACCGCCGTCGCGCGTCACGTGTACAGCCGTGCTTCGGCGAACGGCAAGCGGGTGCAGGCACAGGGCGGCGCGAAGAATCCCGTGTTCGTCTTGCCAGATGCGGACCCGGAGATGACGACGAAGATCGTTATCGATAGCGTGTATGGCAATGCCGGGCAACGCTGCCTCGCCGCGGCCAACATCGTGATGGTCGCCGGGGCTGAGAAGACCTTTAAGCCGATACTGGCCGAAGCCGCGCAGCAACTCGTCGTGGGTTATGGCTTGAGTGACGGCGTGCAAATGGGACCCGTCATCACACCGCAAAGCCGGAATCGAATCGAGGGGCTGATTCAAAAGGGCGTTGACGAAGGCGCGAAAATTTTGGTGGAAGGACGTGACGTGGTGATTGCTGGTTACGAAAAAGGCAACTTCCTACGCCCGACGATCCTCGATAACGTGAAGCCCGGCACGACCGTGGCGACGACGGAAATCTTCGGGCCGGTGATGACGCTGATGAACGTCGAGACCCTGGACGATGCGATTCAAATGGTCAACAGCGGACAATACGGCAACATGGCGTGCGTGTTTACCAGCAGCGGCGCTGCCGCGCGCAAGTTCCGCAACGAAGCGCAGGCGGGCAACATCGGCATCAATATCGGTGTCGCCGCGCCGATGGCGTTCTTCCCGTTCAGCGGCTGGAAGGAGAGTTTCTTCGGCACACTGCACGGTCAGGGCAAACACGCCGTCGAGTTTTTCACACAGACCAAAGTCGTCGTCGAGCGCTGGCTTAAAGAGTGGTCGCGCCAGTTCTAAATCCCAACGTGTCACCCCGAGCGAAGCGTGGGGTCTCTATCGTCGTGATTGAGATTCCTCGCTGCGCTCGGAATGACACGCTCAAATATGAGGTGATCCAATGATTAAAGTCGCAAATGCCCCGTGTTCGTGGGGCGCGCTGGAGTTCGATCTGGCCGGTGAAGCGCCGGGCTATGTGCAAGTGCTCAACGAAATCGTCGAGACGGGCTACATCGGCACGGAACTGGGCGATTGGGGTTTCATGCCCACCGATCCGGCCAGGTTGTCGAACGAGATTCACTCGCGCGGCTTGAAGCTGCTGGGCGCGTTCGTGCCAGTGCTGCTCAAAGACCCGAAGGCGCATGCAGCAGGCGTCGAAGTTGCCGTGCGCACCGCCAAATTGATGGCCGCCGTCGAAGGCGATCTGCCCTTCATCGTGCTGGCCGACGACAACGGCAAAGACCCCGTTCGCACGAAGAATGCGGGCCGCGTCACGCCGGAGATGGGCCTGAGTGACGCCGAGTGGCAAATCGCCGCGGAAGGCGCGATGAAGGTAGCCGAGGCTGTGAAGAAAGAGGCCGGGCTGCGCACCGCGTTTCATCATCACTGCGCGGGCTTTGTCGAAACACCCGCCGAGATCGAGAAACTGCTCAGCCTGACCGATCCGAAGTTGCTGGGCCTCGTGTTCGACTGCGGTCACTATGCCTTCGGCGGCGGCGATCCGGTCGAAGGTCTGCGCAAGCTCGGTAAGCGCGTGTGGCACTTCCATTTCAAGGATCATGAGCCTGATGTTCACAGGCAAGCGCTCGCGAACGGCTGGGACTATTTCCAGTCGGTGAGCCACGGCGTCTTTTGCGAACTCGGCAAGGGCGATGTGAACTTCCCGGCGCTGATCGCCGAACTGAAAAAGATCGGTTTTGATGGCTGGGGTGTGGTGGAGCAGGATGTGCTGCCGGGTATGGGCCAGCCCAAAGAGTCGGCGCGGCGCAATCGAGAGTACATCAAATCGCTGGGACTTTAGAGTTCGTCATTGCGAGGAGCATCCTGAGCGGAGTGGCATCGTTTCGCCACGCAGTCGAAGGGTGCGACGAAGCAATCGCATACCGACGGAGACAGAGATTGCTTCGCATTCTTCGACTTCGCCGCAATGCTTCGACTTCGCTACGCTTCGCTCAGCAGCGCGGCTCCGCTCAGAATGCTCGCAATGACGTGGAATCTTGTCGAACTAATCATCTTTTAGGAGATGCAACATGAGTACTGGAAACGTTCGAGTAGGCGTGATCGGCACGGGCGGCATGGGCACACGACATGCCGTGAATATCCATCGTTTCGTCGGCGGCGCAAGTGTTGTGGCCGTGTACGATCTCGATCAAGGCCGCGCCAATCAGGCTGCGGCGCAATGCGGCACTGCGCAGGTCTTCGATGATCCGATCAAATTGATCAACGATGGCAGCGTCGATGCAGTGGTGATCGCGTCGCCCGATGGAACACATGCCGAGATGACG
Organism: Thermoflexales bacterium; assembly: GCA_030834835.1. Lineage (GTDB taxonomy): Bacteria > Chloroflexota > Anaerolineae > Fen-1058 > Fen-1058 > JAGOBP01. The sequence goes on from JAUQXD010000922.1 coordinate 4,114, forward strand.
CTAGCCTGTCTCAAGGCGGGCAAGCCGGTGTTGTGCGAGAAGCCGCTGGCGACCAAAGCCGAAGACGCAGTGAGAGTCTTAGAGGCCGAAGTGGCGATCGGGCGCAAGCTGATCGCCGTGGGCTTTATGCGCCGCTTCGATCCGCAGCACGTTGCCGTGAAGAACATGGCGACTTCGGGCGAGATCGGCCAGCCGCTGTTGTGGAAGGGCGTGCATCGCAACGCGCAGGTCGCCTTTGGCATCACGGGCGCGACGATCCTGATCAACTCGGCCGGGCACGATTTTGATTCGGCGCGTTTTCTGCTGGGTCAGGAAGTGCAGGATGTCTTTGTGCGCGGCCTGAAATCGCGAGCCGAATTGCACGCCGACACGAAGGACCTGCTGCTGATCCAGCTGACGATGAGCAACAATTGCCTCGCGACGGCGGAAGTGTACGTCAACGACGAATACGGCTATGAAGTCTCGGCGGAACTTGTGTGCCAGCGCGGCACGGCGATCACCGTACAGCCTGATAAGACGCTGGTGCGCGCGAAGTCCCATCGGGGCTTTTACGTGGCCGCCGATTGGCTGTCACCCTTCCAGGACGCTTACGTCGCCGAGTTGATCGATTGGGTGGACTCGCTGCAATCGGGCCAGCCCTTCCGCGGCGCGACGGCGTGGGATGGCTACGTGACGATGATGGTGACCACGGCGGCGATCCAATCGTTGAACACGGGTGCAATCGTGCCGGTGAAGCTGATCGAGAAACCGGCGCTGTATGCCTGAGCTGTGTTTGGGGTGAAATGACATCAGGCCGACGCATTGCGTCGGCCTGATGTCGTTTGCCGGGCGCTTACTTTTTCTTCTTCTTGACGGGCAAAGGCAATTCGCGTGCGGTGATTTTGATCAACTCGGCCAGCCCCTCGCGGTCTTCCAGCATCTCGGCGGAGATCAGGAAACACGGCTTCGCGCCGGGATAGGGGCTGGCTTCCGTGACCGTTTTCAACAGGCTGCGCCCGCCGGCAGTTGGCTTGACGAAGAATTGATCGTCACACACCAGGGCGACCATTTTTCCGCCACAGTAAATGCCATATTCTCCGAACATCTTTTTGGCTGAGACATCGCCGGCGGCTGAAATCTGATCGATGACAAAATCAACGGTGCTTTGCTGCGAGGCCATGACAACTCCTTGATGTCGAGATGGTCGAGCGATGACGCGCTTCTTGATCAATGATCAGGTTCGTTCTCATTGGGCCTGCGCATTGTCGCAGTCTTGGCGGGACGCGATCGTCGTCTTCGCCCAAACGGAAGAATCACATCAAACTGAGGTCTGTAATCGTACCGGCTGCTTGCTGCCAAGCGATTGGATGGCGGCGGCTTGTACTTCGGCGGTGGGCAGCACGCGTCGCGGCGAGGTGTCCGGCTCGCGTCCCTCGCGAATGCACTCGACGAAATGACGCAGTGAGGCGGTGAACGCGCCTGTGATCTTGCCGTCGACGATATCGGCCGTGTGCGGCCCGCTGAATTTCACTTCTTGTCCGCCGTGCGCATTGTACAACTCGGCCGTCCGCGTGCGGGCGTGATATGTGAGCGCACCTTCACTTCCGATGATTTGCAGGTACCCGTCGGCAATGCGCGGGTAGGTGTTGGGATGGATCCACGAACTGTGGAAATTCGCGCTGACGCCGCCCTCGAACTGGATCAGCGCGTTCAGCCCATCGTGGACAGGGATGCCCTGTGCTTCCAATGTCCCGTGCACTTCTTGCGCAAACACGTCGATCGGGTTGGCGCCGAGGAACCAATGCACGAGGTCGAGATCGTGGCTGCTCATGAAATAGAGCGGTGAAGTCTGTGCCGCCCAACTCGCGATCATTCCGGTGGGCACCGAGCGGGTGTCGAACTTGACCGAGAGGATAAAGGCCGGTTGGCCGAGTTCGCCGTTTTCGATCGCCCGCTTGATCCACACGTGATCAGACACATACCGCTGGCTGAAATTGACCATGGCGACGACCTTGGCTGAGGCGGCCGCCGCCACGATGTCGTGCGCATCCTGCGCCGTCGTCGCGAGTGGCTTTTCCATAAACACGTGCTTGCCCGCCCGCAGCGCCGTAACGACCGGGGCGCGGTGCAGATGATCCGGGGTGGCGACGGCGACCACATCGACATCCACGGTGTGCAGCATCACTTCATAATCGGTAAACGCGCGTGCGCCGTGCGTTTGGGCAACCTGCTCCGCTCGCGCGGCGTTAAGGTCGGCCACTGCAATCAATTCACAATCTGGCTGTTCGGCAAAAACACGCGCGTGGCGCGAACCGAGAATTCCCGCGCCGACAACGGCGACACGCAGTTTTTCAGTGGGTGGCATGCTGTGCCCCTATCCTTTGAGCGCTCCCATGCGAACGCCCTCTACGAAGTATTTTTGAAAGATCACAAAGAAAATGATCATCGGCAGCGCGGCCAGGGCCGCGCCTGAAAAGATGATGCCCCAATCCGTCATGAATTCGCCCTGCAAGTTTGCCACGCCGACGGTGAGCGTGTAATTTTGCGGCTTGTTCAAGGCGATAACCGGCCAGAGGAAATCATTCCACTGGCGCACGAAAGTGAAAATCGCCAGAGCCGCGATGGCCGGTGTCGACAGCGGCAAGATCACCTGCCAGAAGACGCCGAAGTCGCTGGCGCCGTCAATCCTGGCCGCGTCGATCAATTCGCCGGGCAGCGTCTGGATGTACTGGCGCATCAAGAAAATGCCGAACACCGATGCCGTGCCGGGGAGAATCAACGCCCACAGCGAATCAATGATCCCGAGTTGGCGGCTGATGATGTAGAGTGGAATGAATGTGACGTGAATGGGAATCATCAGCGTGGTCAGCACCATCGCGAAGAG
>JAUQXD010000923.1 GCA_030834835.1 Thermoflexales bacterium
GCGTCGAGATAATCGCGATGCACCTGCCGCACGATGTCCGGCGCAACGATCAGGGCGCGCGCCGACCACAACGGCAGCGACGTGTCCACGCCGCGTCGATCGAGTTCGGTGCCCGTCGCGCCGTCCAACACCAGCACGCGGCCAGATTGCAGATGAGTTAGAAATGACATAGCGACCTCAGGTAGGGCAAGTCGGCGACTTGCCGGGCAAGATTACATCTTGCCTTACTTTCTCACAATCGGCAAATACACCCGGCGCGGCTGCGTCGCTAGCCACGCGCCCGTCTGCCACACGCCCGCATCATCGATCACCACCGCGCCGCCGTACAGCGTTTGATCGTTCAGGCTAAACGGCACGGTCATCTGATACGTCAGCGTGACGGACTGACCGGACAGCAGCGCGCCCTGCCACGCGATCGTGCCGCTGTGATGAGTAGCCGCACCGAGGGTGGTTGTGATGAGATCATTCAGCGCCAGTTGATTGACTGGCAGCAAGCTTACGAGCTGGCCCGCCAGCCAATCTGCGCCCCGATTGTGCGCGGTCAGCGTCCACGTCATCACGCTGCGGCCAAACACAGGTGAACTTGATGGCGACAGATTCAATTCCAACGAGGGCTGATCGACCGCCACGTGCGCGAACGACGTGAAGGCCAGTTGATGGTCGACGTCTTCAAAGATAACGGGCAAGCTGATTACGCCGCTGGATGTGGGCGTGACGACGAAGGTCTGCGTCAGCATTTCGCCCGGCTGCAACGATCCATGCCAGGTCACGAGTGGGCCGCCAGGGCCAGCTAAACTAATCGGAATGGTGGCCGTGATCGCCGCGTGATCGATCGGGCGCGGGCCGTCGTTAATGGCATGGACCGTCACCGTGAGCGGATCACCGATCGAGGCCACATCCCGATCGAACTGCACAGTAGATGATCCCAGCCACGACAACGCGCTAAGGACGCCCTGCATGGCCGCGCTGCGCTGAGGCGGCGCAAAGCCTTCGAAGCCAAAGGCCATGAACAGCGCGCGGCCCGCGCCATAATCGTGCGCCAGCGCGATGGGCCAGCCGTGCTGGCCGATGAGCTCAACGCGCGCGCCGGGCTGCGGCGCCAGCGCATCGCTGTAGTTGTGATACGGCCACGTCAACAGCGCGCGATTGACGCCCGCAAAGCGTGCGCCGCGCGGGCCTCTGGCCTGTAGGGCGAGCAGATCTTCCGAGAAATTGAGCACGCCCAACACCTCGCGGCCAAAAGCGTTGAAGCCGCGCTCGCCCAGGTAGTCCTGCGACGACAACGCAAAGCGGCCGCCTTCAAGGGCAAATTGCCGCAGCGCTTGCTCGTTGTTGGCCGTCAGGGTCTGATACCAGTCATAGCCCGTAAACCAGATGACGGCTGGATACCACCGCAGCCGATCGATCGCTGGCGCGTCGGGTTCGAAGCCGGACCAATTCGTCGGCACACGCCATAGATCGTACGGCACGCCGTTCGCCTCCAGCGCCGATTGATAGGCGACATCGACCGCATACCAGCGATCGTCGTCGACCAGCAGCACAGCGCCCGGCGCTTTCACATTGAGCGTTGTGGAGATCGCGGCCGGCGCAGACGGCGGGCCGGCGCGGATCACGATCGGGTTGACGGCGCCGATCGGGGCGGTATGCGGAATCGTCGCCGTGAGCAGCAGCGTTTGCTTTGCGCAGGTGGCCAGATCGATGTGCGTGGGCGTGAGCGTGATCGGCCAATTGCTCTCGACGGCGATCGCCATGGGCGTGTGGGCGGTCACTTCGTCGAAGTTATACAACGTGAAGGCGCGCGTCACGATGGTGCCCGGCGGCCCGATGAGCGGCTCGCTGCCAATGTCCAGCGCGTAGACTTGTTGCAGCGGCGCACGCCCCAGAGCCGTCAGTGTGCGCGAGAGCACATCGGCGCGCGCCTGTCGATCATTGATGCCCTGAAAACCGAACGAAAAAAACGCCGCGCGATAGGGCCGGCAGCGATCGATCGTCTGGCCGCCCGATTGGTCGGTTGCATAGTCAAAAGCGTCCTGTGTGATCTGCGGCGACAATGATCGAATCACGTCGGGCAGCGCCTGATCATCGGCGCCGTCACCACCCGCAATGGTGATCGTTTGACCAGCGTATTGATTGTAGCCAATCAACGTGCGTGACGGCGCATCATCGGACACGAATTCAGCCAGCAGCTGCCGATAGAAGTACGATGCCCACAGGCCGTCGAAGTAACCTACATTCTGCCCGCTCAACAGCAAATGCCCGCCCGTGTCCAGATAATCGCTGATGACGCCTTCGGCGTGAATGTAGCCAGGCGAATCGAAAGGCGACGACCAGACTACCACGTTGTACGCGCGCAGCGTCTGGCTGGCCGGCCGATTGACCACCGGATCGATCACGGGCCACGTGTCGTACAGATAGTGCGCGTCGTCCAGCGCCTGTCGAAAATACCGGCCGGCCGGATCGTTATACCAGCGGCCGCCCTCGACCAGCAGGATGGTCGGCGCATCGGGCAGCACAAAATCCTGATCGACCGTCTCACCGGCTTTGATGGTCACCGTCGCGGAGATGATGCGATGGCGCGGAACGCGGACTTCGATCACATGCGCGCCGACGGGTAGATCGAGCGAAAACGAGCCGCCGACGATCTGGCTGAGCGGTGCGCCGCCGACGGACACCGTGCCGCTGAAGAGCTGTGTGCCTGTGACGTTAAGCAAACGGCCTTTCAATTGGCCCTGCGGCAGCAGCGTCAAAACAAAATCCCGGCGCGTAATCGTATCCGTCAGGACCACTATGTTGGCCTGCGTTTGCGGCAGATAACCAAAGGCGCTGACCGTCAATGTGTAGTGTGCGGCTGCCAGCGGCAGTTGATACGCGCCGTGAACATCGCTCGCGGTCGCGGCGAACGTATTGACATCGGACTGTGTGGATACATCAGCTAACGCAATCGGCGCACTATTATCCTGTCGGGTAATTGTGCCGCTGATGAAACCGGGATGCGCCACGGCCAGCACGGCGCGATAAGCATCGATGCGCCCCCAACCGTACAAATTATTGGGATACGTGTCAGTCGTCGGACGTGTGACGGTGCTGGTCAGCGCAAAGCGCGCCGCCGGAACGGTCAGGTTGGGCACAGCCGCATACATCAACGCCGCCGTACCCGCTACGTGCGGCGCGGCCATCGAGGTACCGTTGGCGCGAGCGTACACACCGCCGGGCACGCTCGAGAGCACGCCCACGCCGGGCGCGGACACATCGGGCTTGAGCGCCTCAAAGGGCGACGGGCCACGGCTGGAAAACAGGGCCAGCAGATCATATTGATCCGTAGCGCCGACCGCAAACGCTTCGGGGAATGAGGCCGGGCTGGCCACAGTGCCCATGCCGGGACCGGCGTTGCCGTTGCTGAAAACGGTGAAGATGCCGGCGGCATTCAGCAGCTGCACATCGGGGCGAAACTCTTCGTTCGCGCCAAAGTTGTTGCCCCACGAATTGCTGAGGATGTCCGGCGCTAAAGCGGCATCGCCGCCGGGCGCTAAAACCCACTGAAAACCAGCGTGAATCCAGCTATCCAAGCCGAAGCCCTGCGTGTTCAGCACGCGAGCCGCAATCCATTTTGCGCCGGGCGCCACGCCGATGCCGTCCTGCCCGGCCAACGTTCCCATCGTATGCGTACCGTGCCCGTAACCGTCGAAGGGATACACGGCGCCATCGTCGGTGGTGTCGATCCAGCTGCCGACGTGGTTGACCAGACCCTTTGGGCTTAGCCCGCGATAGTTGCCGTGCAAGATCGGGTGCTGCCAGTCCACGCCCGTGTCCATGTTCGCCACGACAACGCCGGTGCCGGTGATGCCCAGCGCCGACCAGACTTGATCGGCGTGAATCCGGGCGATGCCCCATTCGATCGATTGCGGATTGTGGAGTGCTGATTGCTGATTTGAAAATTCATCGGGCGAAACCCACTGACGAAATTGATCGAGTTTGATTAAGGCCACATCGTCACGCTCTGCGACGGCCAGTACCGTGGCCCGATCGAGCTGCGCGGCGATCGAGTTGTTGATCCACAACGGGCGCACGTCTTGCGCACCCAGCGTCGCCAGCAAAGTGCGCACGCCCGTTTGCGATCGAGCCGCGCGCGTCTGCAAGTCCGCGATCAAAGCCGCGTGGTTGAGAGCCGTTAGCGCCGACGGCGCAACCTGATCGCGCATGACGATCTGGACGCGCACCGGTGCAGCTGGCTCACTCAGCAGTTGTTTAGTCAGAGCCGGATGCAGCTTGATCAACAGCTCGGGCGATAAGCCGATATCGCGGGCGGGCGTGGCGCTGGAGCGGACGGGCAACATCAACCACAGAGCCAATCCAGTGACGATCAACGTGAGGGTGATTCTCAGGAAGCGCATGGAGGGATTATACCTGTTCCACCTTCTTGCCCGTTTGACACTCGGTGATCCGTGACATACAATACGCCGCATGAAACTCAAACTGGTGTTGCTCCTCACGCTGCTGTTGACCGCCTGTGGTCCCGCACTACCGTATTTGCCGCCCAACGAAATTGTGACACACGCGGGTCAGGCGATGTTGGAAGTGCCCACTTTTCACTTCAAGATCGAGATTGCCGGATCGCCGGTGTATCTCAACCGCGTGACGGCGCTGCAACTGCGCAGTGCCGAAGGAGACTTCTCGCGGCCCGATCGGATGGGCGTGCACCTCAAGGTCATCGCCGCCGTCGCCGCCGCCGAGTTGGATATGATCGCTTTAGGCAACGAGCAATACCTCACCAATATCCTCACCCGGCAGTGGGAAGTGCTGCCGCCGGAGTTTGGCTTCAATCCCGCCGTGATGTTCGATCCGAAAGTGGGCCTTGAACAAGTGCTGAGCGGCGGCATCGACGACGCTCAATTGGTTGACGTAGAATCGCTCGATAACGTGAATGTGTATCACATCAAAGGCACGCTCGACGGCGCGCGCGTGCAGGGCATGAGCGGCGGCTTGATCGGCACCAGCCGCGTGGAAGCAGAGGTATGGGTGGACGGTTACACCTTCGTGCCGCGCAAAGCCATCGTCATCGATCGCAGCGTGAATACCGAGAAGCCTACCATCTGGACGCTGACCTTCGGATCGTATGGCAAGACGGTCAATATCGTCGCGCCACAATTGGGCAGTAAGTGAATTGGTAATCGGTCAATCGGTGATCGGTTGATAGGTAATCAGTTGACCAGTTAC
>JAUQXD010000924.1 GCA_030834835.1 Thermoflexales bacterium
CGCCGCTGGCCGGTGAGAAATCGCCATACCCGATCAGGGTTTCATCGAATGGCAGATTGGTCGCTTCCAGCGCCTGTCGATAGCCGCTTAAACGTTGAGCGCTGGCGGTGTAGGCGGGCTGGGCGTTCGAGATAAAAGCGATGCGCTTATGCCCCAACCCGATGAGATGCTGCGTGACCCGGGCGGCCCCGCTGACGTTATCGACATCCACGAAGGGCAGGTCGGTGCCGGGCAACTGGCCCATCAAGACCACCGGGCTATCCTCTGCGTGGACGTGCAAGAGATCGGCATCGTCGAAGCGCGGGCCAGACAGGGCGATGCCATCCACATGCCGTTCGCGGATCAGGTTCAAGTAACCACTCTTGTCGTCGGGCGACGTCGGCTCGATTAAGACGTGAAAGCCCTGAGCCGCCGCGGCCTTGCTTAAGCCATGTAGCACCTGAGGCAGAAAGCGATCGGCAAACACCTGATCGGGCGTCTGCCGTAACACAAACCCGTTGATGTTGGTCCGCCCTCTTACCATACGGCGCGCGGTGGCGTCGGGATGGTATTTGAGTTGCGCTGCCGCCTGAATGACGCGCTGGCGGGTCTCATCGCCGATGCGCATGCCCGCCACTTGGTTAAGCACAAACGAGACGGTGGTGCGCGAGACACCGGCAAGGTTGGCTACATCTTGGGCGGTTGTCCTCTTTGGCATGATAACTCGATTTACTAACACGATTTACCAGAGTATATGACAACTTCGCCTTCCGTGTCAAGAGCCAATTTTGAGTTGCGTGGCGGCGACTGCGATGGAATCGGTTCCACGTCGCTATAGCAACACTCGATTGATTTTACTCGGCCGCTCGGGCCGTTGTTGTACGTACAGTCAACTTAGCCGGCATCACTTCAGTCGCCGGCTGGGCGTCGGGATTCTCCAGCACTGCTAACAGCAACTCCACTCCGCGCTTGCCCGACTGATACAACTGTTGAGACATGGTAGTCAGGCCCAGATACTCGGCGATTTCGATGTCGTCATAGCCGATGACGGACAAATCGTCCGGCACGCGCAAGCCCGCATCGCGCGCCGCTTCCAGCACGCCCATCGCTTGCGTGTCGCTGGCCGCGAAGATGGCCGTAGGCCGATCGGGCAGGGCCAACAACTGCGCAGCCAGGCGATGCGCTTCAGCGCGGCCATGATCGCCTTGCAGGTGATAATCGGATCGAAAGGGAATGCCTGCCGCTTGCAGCGCCTGCTGATAACCCGTGAGGCGATCGCGGCTGCTGGTGAAGTTGAACGGCTCATCCAATCGGTCGCTGATGAAGGCGATCCGACGATGGCCCAGTTCGATGAGATGCTGCGTGGCCTCACAGCCGCCCGTCACGTCGTCGGTAACGACTTGATTCAGGCGGGCCAGCGAAGCATGATGGGCGTCCACCAAAACGATCGGGACGTTGGCTTTCTTGAAGGGTTTCACATCACCATCGCGCGGCGTCAGGGAGACGATCAGCACGCCGTCCACACGCTCGCGGCGGGGTATATCGCGGAAGTATTGGTCGCGTTGTTCGGGCGTTTCCACGTTGTATAAGATTAGGTCATAGCCGCTGTCAAGCAGCGTATGTTCGATGCCGCGCAGCCGTTCCACCTCGGCCGGGCGCGTAAAGAACGGGACAATTACCCCGATGGTCAAAGTTCGGCCCAGCGACAGGCGGCGGGCGGTGGGGTTGGGGACGTAGTTGAGATTCTTGATCACAGCCAGGACGCGCTGCCGGGTGGCGTCGCTGACGGATGCACTGCCGTTGATGACTCGGGACACTGTCCCAAGCCCTACTCCGGCCTGTTGAGCGACATCGCGGATGGTGGCTGGCATCGTGCGGTGATCCTGTGATGGTAGGTCGTTTCGATTGGAACCGGTTCCATTTTATGCGAAATCAATTCGGGTGTCAAGAGGCAAATTTGAGTCGCATGCGTGTCGATGGGGCGATAAATAAGAGTCGCGACTTTTGTTTATCGTGGGACGGCTCTAGGTCGGTTGGCTTATCGGTGCTGGCGGTCGATGTTTTTGCCGTAACTTGGCCAAGAAGCCCTGGCTCAGCGTCGCGCTAAGTCCGGCGCTTATCAGCACCCCAAACTTAACCCAACTGTAGGGAAGATGTGAGTCGTACAACCAGAAGCTAATTCGTCCGGCATTCACACCGCGACCAAATTCGACACCGCTAATGCCCCAGCGGGCTTGCTCCCATTGCCATTCCAGCCCAACTATTACTGGCAATTGGGCTCCGTCAGAGAAAGTGGCCGTTCCAGTCGAAATATTTCGGGGATCCAGTCCGGTCATTTCCCATGCGACCGTCTGATTCTTTGGATCTTGGAAAGTTGCAGCGATTGCCGGATAGTCCTCTCCCCAATCCTGAGTGGTCATATGCAATGCAGATTCATAATTGCCCGAGCTGAGCGCGGTCATAAACTCGTCGACCGTTTGCAAGGCCGGTTCACGTCCCGGGGCTGAAAGTGGCCAAAGCAAGTAAGCCAGGCCAGCCAATAGAGCAATGTGCCCACTGATGATTAGCGCGATTTGACGGCGTTGGCGTGATTGCAGAACCGGCCATTTTGTCGCCAAGACGATGATTGAAGCCGCGAGGGTAAAGACGACCAACAACACCACTAAACTAATTTCGAACATAGCCGCCTCTGGGGAAGTTGGATCGATAGGAGGTGCCCATCCCCTGAAATCGAAAAGACATCAGGGAATGGACGACTTGTCGAATGAATTACACCCCGGCCTGCTTCAGCGCCGCGCTGACGATCATCTGCGCTTCGGCCTGAATCGCCTTCAAATGCGCCGCGTCCTTGAAGCTCTCGGCGTAAATCTTGTAGATGTCTTCTGTACCGGACGGTCGCGCCGCGAACCAGCCGTTCTCCGTCACGACCTTCAGCCCGCCGATAGCTGCACCATTGCCAAGCGCGTGCGTCAACTTCGCCACGATTTTTTCCCCGGCCAATTCTTTCGCTTCCACCATCTCCGGCGACAAATTACCCAACACGGCCTTCTGCGCGGGCGTTGCCACGGCATCCATGCGCTCGTAAACCGAGCGGCCAAACTGTGCTTCCAACGTTCGATAGTGCTCGCCCGGATCGCGCCCTGTCACCGCTGTGATCTCCGCCGCCAGCAAGTCCAGAATCAAGCCGTCTTTGTCCGTCGTCCACACGGTGCCGTCCTTGCGCAGGAACGATGCGCCCGCGCTCTCTTCTCCGCCGAAACCAAACGAGCCATCGACCAACCCTTCGACGAACCACTTGAAGCCGACAGGCACTTCGTTCAACTTGCGGCCTAGATGCGCAGCTACCCGATCAAGCATCGAACTCGACACGAGCGTCTTGCCAATCGCCGCATCGCTGCGCCAGCCGGGTCGATGCTGGAACAGGTACCACACGGCCACACTCAAGAAGTGATTGGGATTCAGCAGGCCCACGCTGCGTGTGACGATGCCGTGCCGATCGGCGTCGGGGTCGTTGCCAAACGCGATGTCGAATTGATCCTTCAACTTGATCAGGCTGGCCATCGCATACGGTGATGAACAATCCATGCGGATTTTGCCGTCGTGATCGAGTGTCATAAACGAGAACGTCGGATCGACACGCGGATTGACCACCTCGATGTCCAACCCGTACAGATCGGCGATCGGCGCCCAGAAGGCCACGCTCGACCCGCCCAACGGATCGACGCCGATCTTCAAACCTGCCGCTTTGATCGCTTCCAGATCGATGATGTTGATCAGGTCTTCCACATAGGGTGTGACATAGTCGTGTTCATGTGTGGTCACGGCGCGCAGCGCGCGCGGATAGGGCATCCGCTTTACGGCCTTCAAGCCATCGGCCAGAATTTCATTCGCGCGCGTTTGGATGATCTTCGTGACGGTCGTATCGGCCGGGCCGCCGCTGGGCGGATTATATTTGAAGCCGCCGTCGTCGGGCGGATTGTGCGAGGGGGTGATTACCACTCCATCGGCCAGCTCAGCCGGTCGGCCGCGGTTGTACGATAAGATCGCGTGCGAGATCACCGGCGTCGGCGTGTAACCCATCCCCGCCTGGATCATCACATCGACGTCATTGGCCGCAAACACTTCAATCGAGGTGGCGAAGGCCGCTTCCGATAGAGCGTGCGTGTCCATGCCGATAAACAACGGCCCGGTGTAGCCCTGCTGTTTTCGATACTCGCACAAGGCCTGACAGATCGCCAGCACGTGCGCCTCGTTGAAGGAACTTTTGGTGGATGTGCCGCGATGTCCCGACGTGCCAAAGGCCACGGCTTGCGTGGGCACGATCGGGTCGGGCTGGTGCGTGTAGTACGCTGACATCAATCGAGGGATGTTGACCAGTCGTTCGTAAGGGG
>JAUQXD010000094.1 GCA_030834835.1 Thermoflexales bacterium
TGATCGCCATACTTCACACTCGGTTCGATCATCGAGCCTTCCGGCCACTCGTTGAACGAGGTGATCACGGCCCAATCGGAGTTGGCCTGCGTCACGCCCAGGAACGATGAACGGAAGTAATCGCCATTATCACGGGCGCGCACGAATGTCCCCGAACGACCTTTGACCAACCGATCGTCCCAGCCCGGCATCGCCGTGCCCACGAAGTATTTGAACGATCCCAGTTCGATGGCCTTCTCGCGCACGCGCTTGCTCCACGTGACCACCGTGCCGCGCGGATCGGCCGACCAGGCGATGTTGTACAGATGATGGCCGTCGAAGACGCGCAGATAATCGAGGTTGGTGCCTTCGCTGATCCAGATCGAGCGGTGCAGCGGATCGACTGCCTCACGGATCGCCGCCCAGACATCGACGCTGAAGCGCGAGTTCTGCCAGAAGAAGATGACGGGCTTGCCGTTGACTTTCAGATAGGCGGAGTGATTCGCGTGCGTGGACAATAGCGTTGCCAGCGCGTTCTGGACATCATCGCGGCTCTTGAACAACGGGCCGCTCGTCTCAAAATCAATGGCGGCACGGAAGCCTTTGGCCTGAGCGACACTGAGCAGCGTGGCGAAGTTCGATTCGGTCTGATTGTTAGCTCCACCAGTGGGCCCGTACCACGATTGGATAAACGCGTCGATACCGGCTTGCTGCGCCTGACCGACCTGACGTTCGATCGTGGCGCGATCGGCGGAGGCGTAGGGCGTCACCGGCTGGTCGCTGGTCCTGGTCGATCCGAACGAATCGGGCGAGAACCAGGCGTAGTAGAAGGCCAACACCAAATGCTCGCCCTGCGCTGAAGTCGATCCCGCTGGGACGAGCAGTGAGACAATTAAGACAATAAATAGTATTTGTGCTTTCATCGGGCGGGAATTTTACCACAGGCTGGAGGATTGGTTGATTGGCAATCAGTAATTGGTGACTGGTCAACTGGTAGTTAAACGACCTGAAAAGGCGAGACTTCGCCATTTTGTAGGTGAAAGCGGTTAGCAAGTGGCCACAGATACGATGAAGAACCAAATTACAGCGCAACACACCAGATCAATCTACCCAATATATGATGATGAGTACCTGGATTTCTATATTGATGGAACTCTCCTATCTGATCTCCTTGATACCGCATTTCCTTCACATCAGTTGAAGGGTTTGGTCCCAACCACTGGCGGTTGGTTGATGGATCGCGAAGATGAAACGCCCGTGTGGGCTAGAATTCTGCCAGATGAGAGGCAGACGACCCTTTGTCCGATCCTGATCTGTCCAGACGACCAGGATTACTTCTGCACGACTGTCTTGGTCGAAATCGAAAGAATCGGCGAAGAAGTCAGGTGGAATCGGTTCGGACTCAATCGCGAATTCGAGTTCCGAAAGTATGAACTATTAGGCAAATCGGTTGACTGGTTTGCAAATTCGCCTGACTGCGTGTTTGCCTTGGAAGAGTATCAAAATGTGATAGAACGCATGCGAGCCGATAGAAAGTGAGCGATATTGGCAGCTGGCCGACCAACTACCAGTCACCAATCACCGACAGATTGCCATGATTACTGCCTCTGCTCCTGGCAAGATTATTCTCTTTGGCGAACACGCCGTCGTTTACAACCGACCGGCGATTGCGGTACCCGTGGCGCAAGTACAGGCAATCGTCACGATCGAGCCGCGCGCGCACGGCTTGATCATTCACGCGCTCGATACGGACCGCACGCTCGATTACGCGCAGGCCGACCCGCTCGATCCATTGGCGGCGATAGTGCGTGTGACGCTGGCGCACTTCGATTTGCCCGCGCCCGATGGGTCGCTAACCATCCGATCGGCCATCCCCATCGCCAGCGGGTTGGGCAGTGGCGCGGCGGTGTCGGTGGCTATTGTACGGGCGTTGGCCGCGTGGCTCGATCAGCCCATTGACGACGAGACCGTATCACGCTTATCCTATGAAGTAGAGAAACTGCATCACGGCACGCCCAGCGGCATCGACAATACCGTGATCGCTTACAGTCGGCCGGTATATTTTGTGCGCGGCCAACCGATCGAGACCTTCGAGGTGAAGCGACCGTTCACCGTCGCGATTGGCAACACCGGCGTCGCCAGCCCCACGAAGATCGCGGTAGGCGATGTGCGGCGAGGCTGGGAGGGTGATCGGGCGCAGTACGAAGCGTGGTTCGATCAGATTGGTGCAATTGCGAGTGAAGCCCGCGCGGCGATCGAACATGGCGCGATCGATCAACTTGGCCCGTTGATGGATCGAAATCAAGGGCTGTTGGAGCACATCGGCGTATCGAGTGTCGAGTTGGAACGCCTGATCGCTGCGGCGAAAGCCGCGGGCGCGACAGGCGCCAAACTCGTCGGCGGCGGACGCGGTGGCAACATGATCACGCTGATCGATGAGACCAATCGCGAGACCGTAGTGGCGGCTTTGTATGCGGCGGGCGCAACGAATGTGATAGTGACGGGTATTGGGGAGTGGTAAATTGGTAGATTAGTAAATTGGTAACTGGTCATCCGGTTGACTAATCTACCAATCACCAATCTACGAATCTACTGATCACCAATTGACCAGGTAACCAGCATGATCATCTTCCTCAAACTCGGCGGATCGCTCATCACCGATAAAACGCGCGTGGAACACGCGCGGCGGCGCGTCATCCGGCGGCTGGCCCGCGAGGTAGCCGCGGCCCGCGCCGCCGCGGCGCAATCCGCCGGCCCAGACTTGCAATTGGTGCTGGGCCACGGCAGCGGCTCGTTTGGGCACGTCGCCGCGAAAAAGTACGGCACGCGATCGGGCGTGACGGATCAATCGGGTTGGCGGGGATTTGCCGAAGTGGCTGCATCCGCCGCGCGGCTCAATCAAATCGTCACCGATGTGTTCGTCGCCGAAGGTGTGCCCGTCATCAGCCTGCCCCCGTCGGCTTCGGCGCGGTGCGAAGATGGCGAGTTGATCTATCTGGATACGTTTGGCCTGCGCGCGGCGCTCGATCAAGGTCTGGTGCCGCTGGTCCAGGGCGATGTGGCGTTTGATACGGTGCGCGGCGCGACCATCGTTTCGACGGAGGATGTCTTTGTGTATCTGGCCCGCGAATTAGAGCCCGATCAGGTGTTGTTGGCCGGTGAAGTAGCGGGCGTGTACGATTCGGCCGACATGACCGGGCGCGTGATCGAGCGCCTGACGCCCGAGACGGTGGGACAGCATATTGCGGCGCTGGGCGGCTCACATGGTACTGACGTCACCGGCGGCATGATCGGCAAGGTCCAGCAGATGCTGCATTTGATCCGCCATCAACCCAACGTCACGGTGCGAATTTTCTCCGGCGCAAAGCCGGGCGCAGTACGTACGCTGCTAATCGATCCACTCTATCCGCTGGGGACGGTGATTGGCCATGACAGATAATTCGACGTTGACGTG
>JAUQXD010000925.1 GCA_030834835.1 Thermoflexales bacterium
CGCATTCGGCACGCGCTGCCGCACAATCGGCAAGGCCTCGATCAACACATCGATCCGTTTGTTGCCTGCCATGCGGCCGACAAATTCGATTACGCGCTTGCCGTACAAATCGTATTTTTTCAGCAAGGCCGCGTCTTTGGGACCGGGTGCAAACCGATCCAGTTGCACAGCCAGCGGCAGCACGCGAATCCGATCGCGATCGACGCCATGATCGTTCACCATCTGATCGGCGTTGAATTCGCTATCGGTCACGATCAGATCGGCATAGGCCGCCAGCGTGCTGACGCCGGCTACACTGCGTTCCAGCGTCTCGCGCTCGAAGTCACTGCCCCACAGCTCAGGCGGCGTGACGTTGTGATAGTAGAAAATTACCGCACCGCGATCAAGCGTGAGCATACTCTCCATCAAGGGATGGCGGGTCGGATAGTGATACACGTACAGATCGGACCGGGCAAAGTGCGCATCGCGGCGCGCGGCCAGATCATCCGGGGTGACGATGCGCGCCAGCGCAGCCAGATCGTCGGCCACCAAATACGTCGGATGTGGCGTGTAGACCTGCACCTGAGCGCCCCGCCGCACGCCATAGCGGACCTGTTGCGAGATACACTGGCCAATGGCATCAGCGCCTACCCAATTGGCATTGATCAAACTTACGCGCATAGCACTTCATCTCCTTGCCAGACTGACTCGTCGGCGCAACACTCGCGCATACGTGCCCTCGACTAATTCCCCGATGTGAGCCAGCGTGTAGCGCCGTTCCAGTTTGGCGTGGCCGCGCTGCCCCAGCGTGCAGGCCAGCTCAGGCCGATCGGCCAGGGCTGCGACGCGCGCCGCCAGTTCATTGGACTTTGTCGGATCGATCAGGTAACCATCGCGGCTGTCTTCGATCAATGACGAAACCGACGCAATGTTTGCGCCAATCACCGGCTTGCCGTAGGCCCACGCTTCCAGATACACGATGCCAAAGGCTTCACCCGTTGAGGGCAGCGCCAGCACGTCACAGGCGTTGAGGGCGTGCAGCCGCTCTTCATCGCTGACGGTATCGCGCACGATCAGGCCATCCAACTGGCTATAGTGCACCCAGAGTTGCCGTGAAAAATCAGTCTCCGGGCCAACGGCCAGCAGATAAATGTTGGGGCGTGTGCGGCGCAATTCGGCCAATGCTTCCACGCACAGCTGGATGCCTTTGTATTCGACTTTGCGGCCCAGAAAGAGCACGACAAAAGCGTCGTCGGGCAGACCCAATTGCCTGCGGCTCGCCGCCCGATCGAGCGACGGCAACCGATCGAGTTGGAGACCCACCCCGGCGACCGTCACAAAGTCGCTAAAGGCGTGGCTATCCAGAAACGCTTTTTCTTCGGCCGTATCGGCCAGGATCGCCGCGCTGCCCCGCAAGACCGATCGCAAATAACCAATGTCATAGGTTGCACGCTGCTCGACGTGCACGTGCGGCGTGATGACGACCGGCACGCCACGCAGCCGCGCGGCGCGATAAGCCGGATAAGCGTGCGAATAGTGCAAGTTGTTGATGTGAACCACATCATACTGTTCCGCTTGCTGCAACATGCGTCGGAACATAGCCGGGCAGACCGGCCCACTGCCCAAGAAGATCCACGGCTCATACCAGCGTGATTCGCGCGGCCAGTAATGCTCGAAGCCATAGTGCAGCCAGGCCCATTTGCGCGGCGTGCGCTCCCAACTATTGAAGCGATAGACGTTCACCCCGTCGAGATCTTCGTAACGCGGCAGTTCACTGCGCCACGTCTGATAATCCACCGAGCGGGTGGTGAAGACATCCACCTGATGGCCGCGCCGGACCAGCTCTTCTGACAGATCGGTGATATACTTTTCAGCCCCGCCAACGGCCGGGCGATATTGATGTGTGACGTGAAGGATGCGCATCGTACAGAGTTAACACTTCTTGATAGACGGC
>JAUQXD010000926.1 GCA_030834835.1 Thermoflexales bacterium
GATGATTACCGGGCCACTGATCGAAGACTGCACGCGCGAACGTATCATCGGCTATCAGTCGGCGTTGATGTCGGCGGGCCTGAACATTGATGCAGGCTTGACCGTTGCCGGCGATTGGTCCGCGTCATCAGGCCATGCCGCCTTCGCGCAGCTGTTCGATCGGGCTGCGCCACCAACCGCGATCTTTGCCCAGAACGATCGAATGGCGTTGGGTGCGCTGCGCGCCGCGCGCGATCGCGGTCTGCACGTGCCGGATCAAATCGCCGTGATCGGCATCGACGATATGCCGCTGGCCTCCTATTTCGATCCCCCGCTGACGACGATGCATCAGGATATGTTCGGCATCGGCCGGACCGCCGCGCAGTTGCTGGTCCGCGCTGTCGATCAACCGAATGCGGTACGGCAACATGTCCGTTTGAAAGCCGAACTACTCGTACGTCAATCAACCTCTCTGCCAACTTCACAAAGGGGGTGAGATTCAGCCAGCATAAAGCCCGTTGCCGTGTATCGCCCAAGATTAACTACCCACACCCATATTTCCAGGAGGAGTTTCCAAATGAACCGCAAGTCTGTATGGACCATCGTCGCGCTTACACTGATCGCTGCCGTCGTACTGGGCGCTTGCGCGCCCGCCGCTGCACCGGCTACCCCGGCTCCGGCCGCGCCCGCGCAGCCTGCGCAACCCGCTCAACCGGCTGCCCCGGCCGCGCCCGCCGCCGGTGTTGAACTGCGCTGGCGAACTCGCCCGGACAACAAAGAAGAAGCCGCCGTGTACGCCGGGGTCAGTGACGACCTGGCCAAGTCGCTGGGTCTCAAACTGACCTACGAACCGGGCGGCAGCGAATCGTCGTCATATCAAGACGTGCTGAAGACCGAAATCGGCGCAGGCACGGCCCCCGATGTATTCTGGATTCCGGGGACGGACGTGGCCGACTTCGCCACCCGCGGCCTGATCATGAACCTGTCCGAGATGGCTGTTAAGGAAGGCTTTGATCCCGCCGCCTTCTATTCCGGCCCGATGTATCACCTGACCTACAATCCCGAAGGCGCCAAGACCGGCAAAGACAGTGGCGCGCTGTGGGGTCTGCCCCGCGACGTGTCGACGTTTGCGCTGTATCTGAACCTGGACCTGTTGAATGAAGCCGGTGCGCCCGATCCGCGCGAACTGGCGAAGCAAGGCAAGTGGGACTGGGATGCGTTTGTGGGCGTGGCCGAGAAGGTGCGCGCGCTGGGCCCCGACATCTATGGTTACGGCGCCAGCGCGTGGTGGGGGCCGTACGGCGTGTGGCTGAATGCGGCCGGCGGCGGCTTCTACAATGCCGATCGCACCGCCTGCGCCCTGAACACCCCCGAATCATTGAAGGGCCTGGAGTTCGAAGCCAGCCTGTACAAGGCTGGCAAGGACGTGGCCGTGCCGTATGGTGAAGATCCCGAGCCGCCGTTCCGCGCGGGCAAGGTAGCCATGTTCCAGAATGGCCGCTGGGCGACCCCTGGCGTTCGCCAGGTCAAGTTCAACTGGGACGTTGTCGAACTGCCCAATGGGCCTAGCGGCACGGCCGGCAACTGGCTGTTCTGGGGCGCATACGCCGTGAACGCCAAGACCAAGCACCCGGCGGAAGCCTGGAAGTTGGTGCAGGCCCTGACGCAAGCCGACACCCAGGGCAAGATCGCCGCGTTGGGCGCGAACATCCCCAGCCGCGTGAGCAAGGAAGCGCTGGATACCTTTGTGACCTTCACACCGCCCGCGAACAATCAAGCCTTCCTCAATGGCATCGCCGACAAGGCCAAGCCGTCAGCCGAAGGCCCCCTGTGGGCGGGCAGCTGGCCGGAATATGACGCCATCATGGGTCCGGCCGTGCAAGCCGTGTTGACGGGCAAGCAAACCGTCGCCGATTTCGGCAAGACGATCTGCGACGAAGCCAACAAAGTCTTCAAGAAGTAACTGAAGTTCGATCAACAATCGGGCGGGTGCAGGTGGCCCGCCCGATTGTTTCTCTCGGCCCGTAGAGCAAGTTGCCAACTTGCTCCTACCTTTCGGAGAAGCGCTATGACCGCCATCGCCCGTGGATACAAACCTGAAGATCGACGCACCACGCAGTGGTTGACCATTGCCCTGATCTGGCACATCGTCCTGGCCGTTGCCGCTGTGGTTGGAGCGGTACTCGTCACGATCGGCCTGGGCGACCCGACGATTGAAACAGCGGTTGGCCTGCGCGTGATCGGCCTGATCGCGCTGGTGCTGATGGCGGCGGGCAGTCTGGGCGCGGCCGTGTTCATTCGCCAGCGCGTGCATCGCGGGCGATCATTGTCGCTGGTGGTCAACTATCTGGGCTTCGTGTTTTGCCTGGTCGTTGATCTGCACATTCTGGGCGTATTCATCGGCCTGGATGTGCTGGCGAACAATTTCAAATACGGCGTGCCCGTGTTCGCCGTGATTCTGGTGGGCTACTTGATCGGCACGATCGGCGATCGGTACGACAATGAGCCGCTGAAGCAGCAGAAATTCCGGCAGATAAGCCAGATCATCATGGCGATCGGGCTGGTCATCATGGCTTTTGCCGTGGGCCTGATCGACGGGCTGCTGTCACTCGCCAGCCAGTTCAACACCCCTGCGCCCTTCGTGCTGACCTTCGGCATTGTGATCTTCCTGGTTGCCATCCGCGCGCTGTGGCGCGAGCCGTCGGCCATTGCGATGCGCGCACGCTCCAGGCACGAAGAAGCCATCAGCGGCTGGCTGTTCCTCTCGCCGAATCTGCTGGGCTTTCTGGTCTTCTTCGCCGGGCCGCTGCTGTTGTCGTTGTATGTGAGTTTCACTAATTCCGATGCGTTCAGCCAGCGAGATTTTATCGGGGTAGAGAATTATCGACAGTTGTTGAGCGTCACAATTTCGCCGTTGAATACGGCCGATCAAGCGGCGAATGAAGTCTTGGATGTGCAGCGCTTCGACGAGTTGGCGCGCTTCAATTTGTTAGGGCAGAACTACGTCATCGGAGCGGAAGATAAACTCTTCTGGCTGTCGCTGCGGAATACACTGCTGTTTGTGCTGATGGCGGTGCCGTTGAGCGTACTGCCGGCGCTCTTGTTATCCAATATCTTGAACAGCAAGATACCGGGCATGAAGTTCTTCAGGGCGATCTATTTCCTGCCCAGCGTGGCGGCCGTGGTTGGCATCTCGCTGATCTGGCAATGGCTGTACAACGCCTCGATCGGGTATATCAACTATTTCGTCACCCTGTTCATCAACTTCGTGAACGGCGTTTTCAATGCGGGCTTGATCGATCCCAAGATTCAGTGGCTGTCCGACAGCAGCACGGCCCTGCTGGCGATCGTCATCATGGCCGCGTGGCAGACGATGGGCTTTAACACCGTGCTGTTTTTGGCCGGGCTGCAAAACATCCCCAAGGACCTGTACGAAGCCGCTACGGTGGACGGGGCCAATCGGTGGGAGCAGTTCCGCTTCGTGACGATTCCGATGCTCGCGCCGCAGACGTTCTTCATCGTCACGACGACGACCATCTCGGCCATGCAGTTGTTCGATCAGGTTTTCATTCTAACCAATCCGCTGGGCGGGCCGACCAACAGCACGTTGTCGATGGTGGTGTACTTGTACCAGAACGGTTTCCAGCGCTTCAAACAAGGCTACGCTTCGGCGAATGCGTGGGTGCTGTTCATTTTGATCTTTGCGCTGACCCTGTTCCAATTCCAGCGCCAGCGTCAAAGCAGTGCTTACGAAAGCTAAGGGAGGCATACGATGAAATCGTACAAACGCAGCCGCTGGATCGTTAATGGTGTCGCGTATTTTGTGCTGACCTTCTTCGCGCTGGCGATGTTGTTTCCGTTCATCTACATGATCACCACGTCGCTGAAAGAGCCGAAAGATACGTTCACCTATCCGCCGCGCCTGCTGCCGCGCCAGGATACGTCGGTCTCGGTCACCGGCTTCGATGAAGCGCTGCCGCTGTACTACGTCACGGTTGATGGCCAGCAAAAAGAGTGGGCGCTGGCGCAAAGTAACATCCGCATTGGCGTGTATGCCGAGCCGACGAATCTGGAGAAAACATACGAACGACCGCTGACTGAGGTGAATCCAACCGGCAGCGCGTCCAGTCAACAGACCGTCAGCCTGAATGGCAAAGATGAGCCAGTGTGGGATGTGGACGTAGACGGCCAACTGATCCCGATGGTGATGGTGCGGCAGACAGCGCTGGGCCGCTTCGTCAATCCCGCTGATCCCACGCAGTCGGTATTGCAGAATGTGCGCCTGAGCCAACCCGTTCAAACGCTGACGGCGCACCCTGAAAACTATGAGACCGTGGTGAATCTGGGCGGCATGGATCGCAGTTTGACCAACACCATCCTGGTGACCATCCTCGTCGTCGTGGGTCAGCTAACCACCTCGGTACTGGGCGGCTATGCCTTCGCGCGCTTGAAGTTCCCCGGCCGCAACCGGCTCTTCGTGCTCTATCTGGGCACGATCATGATCCCGTTCGTGGTGTTGATCACGCCGCTCTATCAGCTGATGGTGTTGATCGGCTGGCAGGACCGCATCGCGTCGCTGGTCATTCCGTGGATCTTCACCGCCTACGGCACGTTCCTGATGCGGCAGTTCTTCATCACCGTGCCGAAAGAGATCGAAGAAGCCGCGTTGATGGACGGCGCCTCGCGCCTGCAAATTTTGTGGCGCATCTTCATCCCGGCGGGCGTGCCGGCCCTGGCAACGCAGGCGACGTTCACGTTCTTGTATGCGTGGAACAGTTTCTTCTGGCCGCTGGTCATCATCAACACCGCCAATACGGCCAATCACGTGCTGACGTTGTCACTGAACGTGCTGCGCGGACGCGCGTCGGACAGCCCCAACATCATTCTGGCGGG
>JAUQXD010000004.1 GCA_030834835.1 Thermoflexales bacterium
AAATCGACTCGGCTGAGTAGCCGCAATTACGCAGTACGGTGTTACGCAGTAGTCTTTTCAAACAAAAACCCCTCTGCACTGAGAGGGGCTCTTGTTGCCGGAACCGTTGCGGTTACGCGAAGCACTTCTTGTGATAATACATCATCTTGCGCCGCAGGCCGTCCTTGATCGGGAACATCTCGCCGATCGTGATCACCTGGCCGCACTTCTCACAAATGTGCTTCGTCGGCATGAGTGCCTTCTTGGCCTCTTCTTTGGACTTCTCACCGGTCTTCGCCATCGCTGTGCTCCTTTTGGCGCGCACTTGCGCCGATTAAAAGCGCGGCGATAATGAGCGCCGCGACAGCGTAATATTCCCACATTCCCTAATCTCTGTCAAGGATGGCACTTTGAACTTACTACTATTCGACGTGGATGGCGTGCTGGTCTACGACCACGCCTATCGGGCCGGCGTCATCGCCGTGCTGAACTATTTTGGCAGCCTCATGGGCCTGGCCGCGCCCGTCATCGACGAGCCTGCCATCGAGGCGTTTCACGCGCATAGTTACACCAACGAATGGGATATGGTGCCGTTCGGCGTCGGCGTCATGCTGATCGAGACGCTGGCGCGTGCGCCTCACGCCCGATTGGCCGCCTCACCCCCGATCGAGTTTTTGCGGCAAATCCGGGCGGATTATCCTGATCGATTTCCGTATGAGCAGTATCTCGATCAAACCGATCACGTCAGGGGCAAGCCTTCGGCTAAAGCCCAGGCGGTGTTGCTCTCCGCGTCCGATCGGTTAATCGGCGACGATCACGCGCGCCAGTTGGCGCAAGCCCTCGTGCGCGAACTGCTGGCGAATCCGTACGATCTGGCCCACGCGATCACGACGCAGATCTTCCAGGAGCACGCGCTTGGCTCTACTGTCTATGAAGAAACGTACGGCTTGCCGCCGCACTTCGATCTGCCCGGCCTGCTGCAGACCGAGGACCAACCGGCCCTGCTGCCCACCGGCAAAGCCGCAATCGATGCGCTCGCGCAATCGGGCCGCGCGCATGTCTGCGTCTACACCGCCCGCCCCAGCCTGCCGCCCGCCGATGCGCCCGACGATCTGACGCTGCGGGCCGCCGGCTACTCGCCCGAAGCCGAAATGGCCGTGCAGCTCGTCGATTTGCAGGCTTACCCGCTGATCGCCTCCGGGCGGATGTTGTGGCTGTCGCGGCTCGTCAATCGACCGGTCGAAACGTTGACCAAACCCGCGCCGGTTCAGGCCCTGGCCGCGATGGCAGCCGCGCTGAGCAAGCAAGAATCAGCCTCGTTGATCGCGGCCTATCAGTTGATGGCGCGGGGCGAACTGGCCGAACCATTCGCATCACTGCGATCTGAGCCGCTGCACGTCTGGGTATTTGAAGACGCTCTGCCCGGCTTGCACGCCTCACGCGGCGCGATCGAACTCATGCGTCAGCATGACATTGACGCTCACCTGCACGGTATCGGCATCGCCGCAGGCGGGCCGAAGGTTGAGGCGCTGAAGTCGGTGTGCGAAATCATCGTGCCGGATGTCAATGTTGCGATCGAGCACGTCAACCGCGCCATCACTGGCTGACGCTTGCCGCATCATCGGCGCGGTGTTATCATTGCACGGTCAAACCTGACCGGTCTTAACGACTTGTCAGGTTTAATTTCTGAAAGGTCGTTGTCCATGAATTCTCGCCGTTTGATCACGCTACTCCTCCTCGGCAGCGCGCTGCTCCTAGCCGCCTGCGACGCCGCACCGGCCGCGCCCGACGCCACGCCGACCGTGCAAGCAACCGTCGCGCCAACTAACACGCCTGTGCCGCCTACGCCCACGCAGACCGCTACGCCCGCGCCGCAGCGCGTCTTCGCGCAAAACGTCCTGCCCGAAGCGGTGCGTGCTTCGATCAATAATGTATTGGCGCAGCAGCCCGCCGACTTTATCGCCGCGACTGATCCCAATACCGCTGACCTACAGGTTGCGTATGCCCCCAACGTCGATCTGCCCACAATTGGCAATGTGGTTTTCGTGCTGGTCGCGCCGCTGCCCGCGCTGATGGACGATGTACCGTTCAGCACCGTACAGGCCGCGTGGCAGGGTCAGCCCGTCGTGTGCGATGCCTGTACGTTCACAGGCACGCTCCGCCTGAGCGAATCGACTTTGGCTGCGTTGAAAGTCGTACTCGGTGAACCCGCGCCCGGCGCGGTAGAAGTGGTTGCGTCTGATCAATTGATGCAGACTTTGTGGGACAACGCGGATTCATGGGGCATCGTGCCCTTCGATCAACTTACCGTTCGCTTGAAAGTACTCTCGATTGATGGCCTGTCGCCTTTACATCGCGGCCTCGATCTCAATACGTATCCGCTGATCGTGAAGGTCGGACTTGCTGGTTCGATCGAAACCGCACAGAAACTTCAGGCGGCCTTTGCGACGCCGATCACCAATCGGGACGAGAACAAACTCTCGTTGGTCGCTATCACCGGCGTGACGGCCATGTCGCGCGATTTCGCTGCCACGATGGACGCACAGGGCGTGCTCTATCCCGCCGAGTTGATCAAAGATTGGTTTCTCACGTCAGACATCGTGCACATCAGTAACGAGGTGTCGTTCTGGGAAGATTGCCCCCCGCAGCCCACGGCGAATCGCGGCGTGTTTTGCAGCGATCCCAAATACTGGGAATTGTTGACTTCGATCAACACGAACCTGATCGAACTGACGGGTAATCACCTCAACGACTACGGCCCCGATCCGCTATCGTACACGTTGGGCATCTATGAGGCTGCGGGCATTCCGTACTTTGGCGGCGGCCGCACCATCACCGAGGCGACCCGCTATATCACCATCACCGATCACGGCAATGTGCTGGCCTTTGCGGGCTGCAACCCGGTCGGCCCGAGCATCGGCTGGGTAGATGGCCTGGACGATGGCCGGCCTGGTTCCGCGCCGTGCTCATCGCCCTTCCCGAAATTGCAAGAAGAAATCGGCAAAGCGAAGGCGGCCGGTGCAGTGGTGTTCGCGACGCTGCAATACAACGAGCAGCCATTGGGCGAATACAGTTACGAAACGGCTCAATCGCAGGCTAATGATTTTGCGCGGCTCGTCGATGCGGGCGCGTCGGTGGTCAGCGGCAGTCAGGGGCACAGCGTGCAGGGCTTTGGTTTGAAGGGCAATGCTTTCCTGCACTACGGCGTGGGCAACCTCTTCTTCGATCAGACGCAGGCCATTAACTTGCGGCAGAACTTCATCGATCGCTACATCGTTTACGATAATCGCTTGCTCAGCGTGGAACTGCTGGCCACCTATCGCGATGGCTCGCAGCAGACGCGGCCTATGACGCCGGAAGAAAAACGCGATTTGCTGAAGACATTGTTTGATCTGAGTTACTGGGAGTAACAAACATCAGCGAATAGCGAATCAGCAATTAAGCAACTGTAGCGCAAGTTGGCAACTTGCGCAGAAACGCAGCAATGTGCGAAACTCAAAAGCGAGATTGCTTCGCCGCGGCGCGGCTCGCAATGACGGTGTGGTAAGTTAATACTAAAACGGGCGATCCAATCGGATCGCCCGTTCGCTATTCGCTGACTCGCTGATTCAATGTCTAATCGTTGGCCCGCTGCGCAAATCGATAGCCCACGCCGCGTTCCGTCAGAATGTACTGCGGATGGTTCACATCCGGTTCCAGTTTCTGCCGCAAATACCACACATACAGCTTCAAGTAGTGACGTTCGTCCTTGTAGGCCGGGCCCCACACTTGCTCCAGCAGGTACTCGTGCGTCAACACTTTGCCTTCATTGCGCACCAGCGTCGTCAACAGGCGAAACTCAATCGGCGACAGATCGACCGGCTTGGCTTCCACCATCACTTGACG